>DASYHR010001152.1:0-6360 GCA_035998385.1 Dyadobacter sp.
ATCGGTGTTGACAAATACCTGAAAAGCGGAGATTCATCCAGTGATGGCGATTTCAACAAACGTATTGCTGTGCTGGTTGCCGAAGGTGAAATCGTAAGCGGAGACAATTCTGATGGCGGTATTGCTTCTGATAAATTTGTAAAAGAGCTGAAAAAACTTCGTGACAACGACAAAATTAAAGCGATCGTCTTGAGAATCAATTCACCTGGTGGAAGTGCATTGGCATCGGATGTGATGTGGAGAGAGATTCAGCTTACATCGAAAACCAAACCGGTTATTGCTTCGATGTCGGACGTTGCTGCATCGGGAGGCTATTACATGGCGATGGGTTGCAACAAAATCGTTGCGCAACCTAACACCATCACCGGCTCAATCGGGATATTTGGTCTGATCTTCAATGTGACTGATTTCATGAACAACAAACTTGGCGTTACATTCGACGGTGTTGGTACCAATCCACACGCTGACTGGCCAACTGCGACCCGCGAAATGACTGATTTTGAAAAAGCAATGATTCAGAAAAGTGTTAACGAGGGTTATGAAAAGTTTACATCGAAGGCTGCCGCAGGCCGTAAAATGCCGGTCGAGAAGCTAAAAACCCTCGCACAGGGACGTGTTTGGTCAGGTGTTGAAGCGAAAGGAAACGGACTTGTAGACGAGCTAGGTGGTGTAAATGAAGCGATCAAACTGGCAGCTACTTCGGCAAAATTGAGCGAAGGTGACTACCGCGTTCGCTACTATCCTGAGAAGAAAAAACCTTTTGAAGAGCTATTCACCAAAGTAATGGGTGACGAGGAAGAAAAGGCTATGAATAAAAACTTCGGCGAGCTGACTTCCTATGCCAAAATGTATAAAAAGCTTATGAACATGGGCGGTATGCAGGCAAGAATGCCGTTTGAGATGGTTATTAAGTAAGTAGTTAAAGGAGTTAAGAAGTGAGAGGAGTCAGGCTCTTGCATCTGTCACCCTGAGCTTGTCGCTGGGGAATATTAGAGAAGTAGTTATAAGTAGTTAAAGAAGCCAAGCGTCTGCTTCTGTCACCCTTAGACTGTCAAAGGGTTCAGCAGTTTTTCTTCTTCCTAAAAATAAAAAATCCCTCTTATGAAAATAAGGGGGATTTTGCTTTTAACATGAATGTAAATCAGGAAACTTGCTTGCCTGTTTTTTCGTCAATCTCCCTTCTTACAATCAATACTGCATTTTTGTTGGGAGCAATCGAGACACCATCCAGCGCTGCATATACCTTCGTGAATTCTGCTCCGAAATAGAGAATAATTGAAGAATAGTAAACCCATGTCAGCAAGATAACCACCGATGCAGACGCGCCATAAGTTGCGCCCAAATCAGCCTGACCTATATAAAACGTAATCAGGAATTTCCCGATCAAAAACAGCACGGCAGTGAAGGAAGCACCCACGATACATTCTTTCCAGCGGAGGTAGCCGTCGGGTAGTACCTTAAAAATGACAGTAAATAATGCGGTAATGATGGCTAATAGAATAGCCATATTAAGTATATAGAAGACTACAACGGATGCTTCTGAAAACAGCTGTTCCAGCCTCGAACTCAACAACTCTACCATTGCATTGATACCGAGAGAAACCATGAGTAAAAATCCTAGCGTCAGAATTATGGAAAAGGAAAGCAACCTGTTTTTAAGATATTGCAGCCATCCTTTTTTAGGCTTGGACTTGATAGACCAGATAAAATTGATTGAATCCTGAATCTCTGCGAATACCCCCGTTGCTCCGATAAGCAGGGTTCCGACCCCAATCGCGGCTGCTACGCCCGACTTTTTGGACATTTCCGCATTTTCGAGAATCTCCTGTAATTGTTGTGCTGCATTGGAGCCCACCAGTGCGGTAATCTGTGAAAATAATTCTCCCTGAATATTCCCGTTTGCGTAAAAGAAATTGAGTACTGAAATGATCACCAGCAACATAGGTGCCAGTGAGAATATGGTATAATAGGATAATGCAGCGCTCAGTTTGAGGCCCTTATCCTCCATAAATGCATCGAAACTTTCTGATAATAAGGAGAAGGAGAGTTTTAAAACTTTCATAGTATGTACTGAATTTGGTAACGTATAGTATTTGTAACAAATATAATCATGCCAAAAGGCAAACAAAATCAGGCATAATTGATTGCGATCTGGCACAAAAAAAGAGGAATGAGATATATCCATTCCTCTTCAAATCTCTTTTTATTCCCGATTTATAAAAGTAAACCAGCCAACGTTGCAGACATATAAGACGCAAGCGTTCCACAGATTAACGCCTTGAAACCAAGTCTTGCAAGGTCTGCACGACGCGAAGGGGCCAGCTCGCCTATCCCACCCACCTGGATGGCAATAGAACTAAAATTGGCAAAACCGCAAAGCGCAAAACTTGTGATTACAATGGTTTTGTGATCCAGGGAATCTCTTAGTTTTACCATTTCCAGGTAGGCAACAAATTCGTTGATCACCATTTTAGTCCCCATCAGAGAACCAGCCGCCTCAATGTCCTTGGCAGGAACGCCCATTGCCCATGCGAAAATTGAAAAAACCTTACCCAACAAAAAGTTAAAGCTTAACTCCGGGAAAGCGAAAATTCCGCCAATCAATCCAAGCAGGTAATCCAGCAATGCAACCAGAGCAATAAATCCAATCAACATCGCTATCACATTAAAACCGACTTTAAGTCCTTCTCCGGCTCCGGCAGCAATGGCATCAAGTAAATTAGCGTGGGTCTTAGTCACTTCCAGCTTCACCGCGCCTTTGGTTGTAGATTGTTCAGTTTCAGGAAAAACAATTTTAGAAATTACCAATGCCCCCGGAGCAGCCATAAGACTGGCGGCAATCAGATAGGGAGCAGGCACACCGAGAGAGATATAAACGGCCATTACACCTCCTGCTATACAGGCAAAACTTCCTGTCATCGAAGCCATTAACTCCGAATTGGTCATATTCTTCAGATAAGGCTTGATCATAATCTGCGCTTCAACCTGCCCAACAAATGTACTCGCGACGTTTGACACAGCCTCAGCACCACTCACTCCCATGAGCCAGTATACGCCGCGCGCAATCACAGACACGATACGCTGCATAATGCCCAAATGATACAGCATATTCACCAATACTGCGACAAATATGATCGTAGGAATTACCTTAAAGAAGAAAACAAAGTCATTTCCGGGGCCGAAAGCACGTTGCATTAATTCGGGACGAACCAGGGTACCAAACACAAAATCGGCTCCTTTGTCTGAAAAGGCCAATAACTTCTGAACCTTCTCACCCAGCCATTGAAAAACCCTCTGCCCTATTTCAGTTCGAAGAATAAAAACTGCCAATCCAAACTGCAGCCCAAGCCCAACGCCCACGGTTCGATAATTAATAGCTTTACGATTATTGGACATTGCGTATGCAATTCCTAAAATGAGTGCAATGCCAATCAGACCGGTAAATCTTTCCATGAGTATAAGTTGATGCTATTTTTTTCAAGGGTGCAAAATAACAACAAAATCATGTTACATACATCAATGATCAGAAGGAGTTGAAAATAAGCGGCATTTAAGGTTGAAATTATTGTTACAAAAAAATAAAAGGGAACTCCGATGAAGGAATTCCCTGAATATTTTGGATTAAATTATTAACCTGATTTTCGCCTGATCTGTTCGGCTGAAAGTATGAGACAGCCGGATACAGAAAAGATCTTTATTTCACTTTCAGCTCATCAGCATGGCGATGTACAATCTTCCAGCCATCCTTTTCAAGTCGGCACAATAGCGTAACCCTCAAGTCAAGTGGTTTATCCCCTTTTCTTCGATAATGTTCCGTTTGTAACAAATATGCCAGATCAGAGCCTACCTGCGTGGTAATGTTTTCGTATGCATATTCATTTGCTGCCTGAACCGCATTGTGGTGCGCATTCAACTTTATCTCTACTGCCTCCCAGCCTTTGACACGTGTTTCGTTACGTTTGCCAATGGTAGTAACGTCATGATCTTTCGACCATAATGCCTTGAAAGGTTCTGCATTGCCGGCAACCAACTCCTGATTTGCCTTTTGCAAACTGACTACAAAATCCTCGAAACTGACTTTCGGCGCTTTCTCAGACCTGGTTGGCAATGTTGCAACAGCCGCATGAGCAGTGGCTGCAGATGTTGATTCAACTGTTTTGGCGCGGTACTTGAATGACGACGCCATTAAGATCAACAAGATAAAAACAGATATTTTCCTATTCATGGCATTGAGAATTGCTAAGTATTTCGATTGGCTCGATTGGGTTACAAATATTCAACGTAAATACTTAACATTATAGCGTATAATTACCTGATTTTTAATGAAAGTATATTGCTCTCGCTAAATATTTACTTAAACGATAATTTCAATGATTAGTCACAAAACAAATATGCCTGAACAGAGAGAAAAGTAAACGCTCAGCGCCTAAACGTCTACTAGTCAGCACTAAAAAAAATCATATTTTTTTTAGTGCTGACCGGAAATTAAAAAAGCGCCCCGAACCTTACGATTCGGGGCGCTTTCAATATTGGAATTGATGATTAATATCCCAGCACCGGGGAGAGCCATTTTTCGATTTCCTCTAATGGCATATTCTTTCTTCTTGCATAGTCTTCTACCTGATCTTTATGGATTTTACCTACAGGGAAATAACGGCTATCGGGATGTGAGAAATACCAGCCACTCACGCTGCTGGCAGGATACATCGCGAAACTTTCTGTCAATTCAATTCCCAGCTTTTCTGCCTCCAGAATATCAAACAACATCCTTTTCTCCGTATGATCGGGGCAGGCAGGGTAACCCGGCGCAGGTCGGATACCCGAATAAGCTTCCTTAATCAGTTCCTCATTAGTGAATGATTCCGAATCCGCATACCCCCAAAGTTCCTTACGTACCTTTTCATGCATCAATTCTGTAAAGGCTTCCACGAGGCGGTCTGCCAGAGCCTTTACCATGATGCTGTTGTAGTCGTCATGATCCTTATCGTACTTCTCCAGCAACGCTTCAATCCCGATACCTGCCGTCACGGCAAAGCCACCTACGTAATCGGTATGACCGGTTTCCAACGGGGCTACAAAATCGGAAAGACAATAATTCGGAAGATTTGCAGCCTTCTGAGTTTGCTGACGTAAGTGATGTAATACAATTGAAGTATCATTTACCAGTTCTCCGGCACTCAGGTTATCCAGGGCAGGCTGGCTTATTTTGTATTCGAGGTGCTGATGTGAACCGTGCGATTCGCTGGCAGCGCCTGTTTTTTCAAATGAATGAAGCACAATATCATCCTGAATCGAGTTCGCCGGCCAGAAACCAAGCACAGCCCGCGCTGTCAGACTCTTATCTCTTATAATTTGTCCTAAAAGAACTGCAGCATCTTCGAACAAACGCGAAGCCTCTTCTCCAACCACTTTATCTTCAAATATTTTCGGATACTTCCCATGCAACTGCCAGGTCTGGAAGAACGGAGTCCAGTCGATATAGTCAGCGATTTCAGCTAAATTGTAGTCATCATATACCCTTGTCCCCAAAAACTCAGGTCGTTTGGCGGTGAAGTTGGTCCAGTCTATCTTCGCTTTGTTAGCACGTGCCTTTTCAATAGGCAAATGTGCCTTTTCTCCGCCGCGTTTAGCATGATCCTCACGTAACTTGGCATATTCACTTTTGATATCAAGCAATACCTGCGCCTGACTTACTTCACTTTGGATCAGCTTTCCGGCAACCGGAACAGACCGTGAAGCATCCAGAACATGTATAACCGGTCCTGAATAGTTTGGATCAATTTTAACCGCTGTATGTATACGCGATGTAGTAGCTCCTCCTATCAGCAAAGGCATTTTCAGTTGGCGTCGCTCCATCTCTTTCGCAACTCCGACCATCTCATCCAAAGAAGGAGTAATTAATCCTGAAAGGCCGATAATATCTACATTGTGCTCAATCGCAGCTGCCAGGATTTTGTCTGTCGGCACCATTACGCCCAGGTCAATAATTTCATAATTATTACAACCGAGTACCACACCTACAATATTTTTCCCAATATCGTGGACATCACCTTTTACAGTTGCAAGCAAAATCTTACCTGCGGAAGATGCACCTCCCTGCTTTTCAGCTTCGATAAAAGGTTGCAGGTAGGCTACTGCTTTTTTCATTACCCGTGCCGATTTCACTACCTGAGGAAGGAACATTTTCCCGGCACCGAACAAATCTCCCACCACACTCATCCCGTCCATCAACGGGCCTTCAATCACTTCGAGCGGACGACTGAACGTTGGAAGACATTCTGCCACATCCTCCTCTATATAATCTGCATTACCTTTTACAAGAGCATGGCTTATCCGCTCAGTAACCGGCAAAGTTCTCCA
>DASYHR010000008.1:0-2189 GCA_035998385.1 Dyadobacter sp.
AAAAGTACAACCAATAAACTCAAATAAGTAAAAAGCAATGAAACAAAAATTGATAGCGTTTTTGGTCGTAATGACCTTCGTTAATGCCCCTCTGTTAGCCCAAACAACTACTGCAACCGGACTTACAAAAATTGGATATACAAATGTTGACTATATAATCGACAGGTTGCCTGAGGCTAAAAAAATGCAGAATGAGCTTGAAGTTACTAAAGCTCAGCTGGACAAGAGCATGGGTGACATGATCAAGGAAGCACAGGAAAAATATGAGGCATACCAGAAAAATGGTGCAAACATGACTGATGTAATCCGTGCTGACAAAGAGAAAGAATTGCAAGGACTTCAGACTCGTATTCAGGAGTATCAGACAAGCGCACAAACTTCTCTTCAGAAAAAACAACAGCAATTGATCGAGCCGATCCTTACTAAGGTAAACGATGCGATCCAGGCGGTAGGTAAGGAGCATGGTTACCTGTACATCCTGAACATGGACGCAGGACAAGGAACAACTCCTGTAATCCTTTACGTTGGTTCTGAAGAATATGCAGTATCTAATCTGATCCTTAGAAAACTTGGTGTAGATCCTGATAAAGTTGAAGCTGCTCCTGCTGCTGCAACTCCAGCTGCTACGCCGGCCGCGAAACCTGCTACACCTGCAGCGACGCCTAAGAAAAAATAATAAGTAAGAAATAGTATTTGATGCCGGAGCGTAGTCTGCTTATGACTACGCTCCGGTTTTCTGCATAAATAGGGGTTTTACAAAGCGTTTTCGGTTCTATCTCCTATGCCGGAATACCAGCCGCCAGTCTGAAAAAAATCCAAAATGAAAATTTGCTGGAGGGTAAATATGGTATCAATTGGAATTAGGTTAGTATTCTCAGCGTTAAGTATACAGTAATTGCTAATTTTACGTTAAGATCAATGTGTCAATTAATCCATAGGATAAATCATATTTGCGACGTTATGGTTGTAAAAAATATTTACAAAATATTGTTTGTTCTGGCGATCGTATCGTTCGTTTTACCAGCCACAGCTCAGGACAATTCCAGAACGCCCGTTACCCCTCTACAGATACTTTTCCCCAAAGAAGCCGATTGGAATGTGTTGGATGAAGGGAAGGAAATCAACTTTCATTTGCAAACAAAAGGAGGAAAGGGGGATTCCGTCAGATACAGTATTGTGAGTGGTCTGGCAAAGGATATGAAGTTCGATTCGCTTGGTCATTTTGTGTGGACGCCAGGTTACGACGTAGCCGACAGAATCAATACGACCAAGTTTTTTCCGGTTGTTTTTGAAGCTCAAGGCCTGAGCGGGGAGACTGCTTCACGCGAAATTGTATTCAAGGTGAACCACGTAAACCGCCCTCCGCAGGTGGATGAGCTAAAGCCGTTTTACGTTCAATACAAAACTCAGAATTTGTATCAGATTGATATGAACTCAGTACGTGACCCGGACGGTGACCCTGTTGTATTTATACCTATCCTGGATGGCGGCATGCCTGAGGGCATGAAACTCACTGCCGGTGGCGAAGTAATATGGGAGTTGTCTACCAAGCAGTTTAACCTGTTGAAAGAAGGTCCCCGCTATATGGAATTTTATGTAGAGGATCAACCTTCGAAGGCGCGTACAAAGGGGAAACTCAGACTTGAAATTACCCAGATGGACCTGGCTCCTGATTTTACCATGATTCCTCAGAATTCCGTTGTCCGCAGCGCAGAAAATAACCGTATCAATTTGAGATTCTCTCTTTCAGATCCTAACGGAGAAGATGATATTGCGGCATTTAATTTCATTTCCGAGAATAAAAATGTTCCCAAAGAAGCATTGGTCAAAAATACACCCACCAGTTACGAATTCATCTGGGAGCCCGGCTTTGACTTCGTGAAAGATCCTTTTGATACATTGGCTTTTAATATTACATTTTATGTAATGGATAAGTCACAGAATAAAAAGGAGAAGACGGTCAAGTTCGTTATCAAAAATACAGTTGATGAGTCGCAAAGGGATGAATATGTATACGGACTTTATAGGGGCGCATTAGTAAATGCTTGGGGACTTTTGGAGCAAATGAGAGAACGCGAAGGGGAGTTGAAAAAAGCTTACACTCGTGCGAAGAAGGGAAAACGTAGCAGGTCCTTGCTGAATGCCTCTCTGGGCGCGACAACTGGTTTAGCTCCTGTAATTGCCACAGA
>DASYHR010000035.1:0-1827 GCA_035998385.1 Dyadobacter sp.
TATCGATTTAATTTCATTGTCAAATGAAGACTTATACAGCGTATCCGCTACTTGTACAATAGCTGAATACCTGATTATACTTATATCACCTCCAATACATTCCTTACAATCGACCTGAATTGAGCTGGATAATTCTTTACCTGAAAAGCTGGTGAAAATGCTTAGAATTCCTAGGATATAGATGAACATAGTCAGATGTAATAGTGTTAAACGTAAATGTTTAGGAATTAAGTTTTTTGTATTAATATCCTAAAATACATCAATTTTTATGTATACACTACTACATTTATCTGTCAACCTATTTTTACAGACGTCATCGTCAAAGATCCACCCACAGCCTGGTCATTAAAAAAGGAAATATTTTCTTTTCCTGATTGCAGACCAAGCATATACATCAGCGGAAGGTAATGTTCCGGCGTTGGGATAGCCATCATCGCTTCCCGTCCGAGTTGCGAATAATTGATCAGTGCTTTGTGATCGTGTTCCGTAATGAGCGACTTAAATTTGTCGTTCATGTCCAGTGCCCAGTCAAAACCATAACCATTGACATCGCTGAGCCGGTTCCATGCGACCATTCGCAGGTTGTGTACCATGTTTCCGCTTCCGAGAATAAGCACACCTTTTTTGCGAAGTGCCAGCAACTCCTTCGCCAGATCATAATGAAATTGCGGTCCTTTGCTGTAATCAATGCTGAGTTGTAATACAGGAATTTTTGCTTCCGGATACATATGTCGCACTACAGTCCATGTACCGTGGTCGAGTCCCCAGTCATGGTTGAGTTCTACTTTGGCAGAGTGTATCAGGCTGGCCGTTTCCTTTGCAAGTTCCGGATTTCCGGGAGCAGGATACTGAACAGCAAAAAGCTCGGGTGGAAATCCGCCAAAATCATGAATTGTTTTCGGGAAATCCATGGCTGTGATTTTGGTGCCCTGCGTAAACCAATGCGCAGATACGACCAGGACAGCTGTGGGAGTTGGTATTTCCTCTGCCATTTTGGTCCATCTTTTGCTGAATTCTGTATCTTCAATACCATTCATAGGCGATCCGTGCCCGATGAATAATATCGGCATTGTGTGCTGCTGCTCTGGCAGAGCGCTTGTGAAATGCCTGAATGCTGAGAATGTTGTCATGCCGATTGTGCCTGTCAGGGCCGCTTTTATAAATTGTTTCCGTTGCACTTTTACAGCGGTGTGAAGTTATACCTAGTTTGTTTCGTGATCACTTATTGAAGATCATGATTACACGAAGTTACCACCGTATCAGTGCATGGGGCAATGCGTTTGAGCAAGAAATTCTCTTGACAAGAATCAATGAAATACCTTGATCAAAATCATTTGGAATAATTAGTTCGGGTTATTGATGCGGCTTCTGATGCGGCTGATGGTTTCCGGAGAAAGACCCATAAAGGAAGCGATCATGTGTTGGGGCACACGCTTCACAATATTTGGGTAGAGTTCAATAAAGGATTTGTAACGGTTTTCAGGAGATTGGCTTATCATTTCAAGCGTCCTTTTTTGCAGCGCTACATAGGCATCGGTTACCAGAATACGGATGTACGTCCCGTACTTGGGCATCGATTTGAGCAGTTCCTCATGGGATGATTTGCTGATGAGCACAAGTTCGCAGTCGTCCAGCGCATCAATATTTTGTATTGAAATTTGCTCGTGCATAAAACTTGACAAATCGCTGATCGTCCAGCCTTCCAGAGCAAAGGCCGTGATGTGCTCCTGACCTCGGTCGTCTACGATGTAACTTCTCAGCGCACCTTTTTCTACCACGGCAATATGTTTGCAAATGTCCCCTTCCTGATGCAGATATTGGCGCTTA
>DASYHR010000093.1:0-2043 GCA_035998385.1 Dyadobacter sp.
TAATAGTAGTTTTCAAAACGTATTGTTGTGGCAGGAAACCATATTTAAATACAATGAGCCCGAACGTAAGTCCGGGCCGGATGCTGAAAAGACCTTTTTTAAATTGCCGCATTATCATGTCTTTTATATAAGGTTGAAATTGTGGATGAAATCTGTCCAAAGGAGTTTTAATCCCTAAAATTTATCCTTGCAGCCCGATTACAGCATATATATATCAAAATTTGAATGACAATGACGTGGCAAAATTCCGTGGGTTCATCGGATTATTATTTAGTCCCCACATTTTCGCGTTTGAAAGGTTATTGACTTTCAGTGCAAGTCTCCATTTTGGTTTGTCGTAAAATACGGTCGCGTCCAGCAACGTGTAGGCTGGGATTGTCAGTGATCCATATTGATTGTCGGAGTAAGCTTCACTCACATAGTTTCCGCCAAAGCCAACACCTACGCCCCGTAACGAGCCGGTTGGCGCTTTGTAGCTCACCCAGAAATTGACGAAGTCATTCGGTAAACCGGTGGTAGTACCTACCTGTCCTTCGTCTGCAACCAGGTATTTGTAATCGTTCATTCCAAAACCTGTTATAATGGATAGGCCAGGCAACGGATTGGCGATGATGTCGGCTTCTATACCCTTACTGCGCTGTTTACCATCCTGGCTTGAGAAACCACCTGCATCTTGTCTGATGGCATTCGTCAGATCGATATTGTAATAGCTTACTGTTGCACTGAGTTTATGGTTCAAAACATCCAGTTTCACACCTGTTTCCCATTGGTAGCCATTTGCAGGTTTCAGCACAGTAATGCTTCCGTCCGGCTGGCGCGCCGAGCCATTGTTCTGGAACCCATTCATATAATTAGCGAAGATGCTCACCTGGTCTTTGATCGGTTGGTACACCAATCCGAACTTGGGAGACAAAGCTGTTTGCCCATAACCTCCTGTATAATCCGAGAACATCACGGCCGCCCCCTTGTACTCATAGCGATCCAGACGTAAACTTAGCATCGCCAGTAAGCGCTCACTGATATTCAGTACGTTGGAAACATAAGCGCTGTACGTTTCAGTTTTGGAAGACTGGCGTGCATGAACCAGATTGGAGCGTATCGCGCGGATGTTATCGAGTGATACGGGGCTGTACAACCGGTTGATATTGATCACATCGTAGGGTGCCTGAGTTGCAAAGGAGGCATTCACATAACCTGTGCTCAGGTTTTTGCTATAGTAATAATCAAGTCCTGCAACCAGACGGTTGCGCATTCCGGCGATTTTAAATTCACCATTAAAATTCTGCTGAAATTGAAGATCAGTGGTTCCACCGGCAGATGTTTCTACGCTACGGTTGATCGTCGAGTCGTTTTTCCAGCTTGCCCAAAGTGCCACAAATTCATCGTCATGACCTGCTGCATACGAAAACAGAGTGTTGGAAGTCCAGTTTCCCGGAAGCTTGTAAGTCGCCTGTGCAAAAAATAAATCGCTTCCGCCTGCATTCACCGGATCGTCAGAATTGATAGATTGGTTGTATCGGATCGGAAGTTTGGATATGTTTTTAACTGATACACCGGAGAAATCCTGTATCGGCAAAAGAGTCATTTTCGACCTCAGAATTTCAGCTTCAAAGTTCAGTGTAAGTCGGTCGTCGACTTTATAGGAAAGGGAAGGAGCCAGCACAAAACGTTTTTGAAAACCCCAATCCATAAAACTCCCTTCAGAATGAAGAGCGGTGTTGACTCTTAGTAAAAGCGTTTTATCGGCATTGAGTGGCGTGTTGACATCAGCAGCGAGACGAACCAGATTGTAGCTGCCTGTCGTGAAGGTAACATTGCCTTGAAATGTATCCAATGGCTTTTTGGTAACCAGGTTGGTAAGTCCGCCAAAGGAAATCAAACTGGATCCGAAAAGCGTTCCGGAAGGTCCTTTGATGGCTTCAGTTCTTTCTACGGTTACGGGATCTATGCCATTAAATTGCTGGGTGGCTAATCCGTTTCGCATACGTGCGCCAGTCCAGAATCCACGGATGATTGAGTAGGTAAAACCATTGCTGTATCCAC
>DASYHR010000101.1:0-2822 GCA_035998385.1 Dyadobacter sp.
GATTGGAACGAAAGTGCACTTTTGTTTCAAAATACACTCATATCAGCGGGTTTTATCATCAAATTAAAAACTTGATGTTATGTAGAAGGCAAGAGATAGTGCAATGTGCACTTTCAAAAAAAAGTATGTTAAATTTGAATAGCAATCATGAAATTTAATTTTTTCAATAAATCCTTATTTGTTCATCACTTTCTGCAATCATCTGCGGCATATATTCAAGAATTCCCTTGTGTAAGGCATCAATCAACCGTGATTTGACCTGTTCTCTGTTCACCACCAGACAAACCTCACGAGCTGGTTCGGGATTACGAAAGTGCCGGATATGTTTTTTTCTCTCTTCTGAAAGTTCTGCAACTGCGAGTTCGGGCAGGATAGTGATACCGCCATTACGGTCAACCATCCTGATCAGTGTTTCAATACTACCTGACCGATAGTTGAAACTGTTGCCAAACTGACTGCTTTTGCTTAATTCACAAAGTCGTTGAATTTGAGTGCGGAAGCAATGACCTTCCTCCAGCAACCAGAGCTCATTGGGTTCAATGTCTCCTGGTAAAATGTATTGTTTAGTATATAAATCGGTATTGGCAGAAACATAAGCATAGAACTTTTCCTTGTACAATGGTAATTCCTGCAAGCTATTTTCTCCAGACAACGTCGCTACAATGCCTACATCAATGGTACCGGTTTTTAGTCCAGACATGATTCTCTCTGTAATCATTTCTGAGACGTGCAGTCTGATTTCAGGATAAGCTTCTATAAACGGCTGGACAAAAAGAGGTAAAAGGTATGGGGCGATAGTGGGAATGATACCGATGCGTAGCTCTCCTGAAAGATCACCGTTAAAATGTTTCGCTATTTCGTTGATCCTACCTGTTTCACGTAAGATAACTTTTGCCTGATCTATCACCTGCCGACCTACTCCGGTGGGGACGATGGGCTGTTTTGTTCTGTCAAATATTTTGATTCCAAGCTCTTCTTCCAGCTTTCTGATCATCATTGAAAGCGTCGGTTGTGTCACGTTGCAGTGGTCGGCCGCCTGTACGAAATGCCTGTGATTATCTACTGCTACGATATATTCCAATTGTTGTATGTTCATTTTAGGTTGATGTAGTGATATAAACGTTCTCTATGCAAATGTAAGTAATAATTGGTTTTGTTGATTCTTCTCCGGTCTGCATGCGGTAGCAGGCTGAACGGATTCAGCGCAACACGTGTGGAGTTTCACCGTGCAGACCGCCTTAGGGCGTTCAGACCGGAGGCGTTCCGGTCTGCATGCGGTAGCAGGCTGAACGGATTCAGCGCAACACGTGTGGATTTCACCGTGCAGACCGCCCTTCGGCGTTGAGACCGGAGGTAGATTATTTCCGGGGTATATACACAATCTCATTACTTCTTGTATTTTTACATAGTGCAAAACTATCACTCACTTAAAATCAGATAAGCATGAAAAAGTTAAAATCACTTCTGGTAGCGGCGCTTCTTGTGGTTGCAGGTAATGCTTTCGCACAAACTGCAACGCCGGCGACATCTACTCCGGTGAAAAAAGAAATTAAAAAGAAGGCAGACGGAACGCCTGACAAACGCTACTCGGAAAATCAGAAGCTGAAAAAAGATGGAACGCCTGACAAACGTTACACTGAAAATAAAAACCTGAAGAAGGACGGAACGCCTGACAAACGATTCAAAACAGCACAACCAGAAACTGCCAAAGCTGCAAAAAAGAAAGATTAGTTCTAAAAAAATAGGGTAAGCGTCCGGCTTGTTGTCATCCTGATGAACAACAAAGCCGGACGCTTATTTTTGTGATGATATGAACACAGTTTCAGTATGAACATTGCCAAACCGACAGGACAAAACCTGAACAAAGACACAGAACAGGAATTTAAACTTATTTTTAAAAAACACTTCAAAAGCTTGCATGCCTATGCCTGCACGATTCTTCACGATGAAGTAATGGCAGAGGAAATGGTCCAGAACGTCTTCTGCAGATTGTGGGAGAAATCGGATCAGATTGAGATAAGAGAGTCTGTAAGTGGTTATTTGTACCGCTCTGTTTATCATGAAAGTCTGAATTATATAAAACATCTCAAAGTAAGAGACGCCTACCAAACCTATGCGGTAAGTCAAATGGAAAATACAAACAATACGTCACACAACATGGAATTGAGGGAGCTGGAGGAACGACTGGACGTGGCACTAAAGGAGCTGCCGGAGAAGTGCCGTACTATTTTCCAGATGAGCCGATTTGAAGAATTGAAGTACCAGGAAATTGCCGACCGGCTGGAGCTCCCGCTTAAGACGGTTGAGAACCAGATGGGAAAAGCTCTGAGGTTGCTGCGTGTCAAATTGGTGGACTTTCTACCGGCTTCATTTTTACTGTTTTTCTTAAATTAATTATACGGACGATCATGAAAACAAACCCAAGTCACAGCATGGATGATCTTCTGGTAAAATGTATACTGGATGAGGCCAATGCGGAAGAGAGAGAAACAGTAAATACATGGAGGACGGAGCATCCGGAAAACGAGAAATATTATACACATTTCAAACTGATATGGCAGCAAAGCAGAGAGTTGGCGTCAACGAGTAACGTCAATGAAAATGAAGCCTGGCAACGTTTCAAAAAACGTACATCAGAAAGGGAAACACCTGTTGTTGAGCTGAATAGTCATAATAAAAATTACTTTATACAAATAGCCGCAGCCATTGTAGTTTTGGCGGGAATAGGGTGGGCGGTATATTTCTCAATGTTTCGAAGTGCCAGTACAGAACTTGTTACAATGAAAGCAGGTCGCGAAGCTTTGACGGATACATTACCGGAT
>DASYHR010000173.1:0-3173 GCA_035998385.1 Dyadobacter sp.
CTCAAATCCCGCTACTTAACCAGTTTGATAACGTCTTCCGCAGACGGCGTATCATTGTAATGCCATTTGCCCTTCACAATACCATCCTGCAAAAGCCATAGCCCGGGATTGGAACGCGAAATGGTTTTAAGTACAGTGGCATCAACCGAATAGTACGGCATGCTTAGCTGGTGCTCCTGCATAAACTTTTGAATTTCACCGCTATCGCCCGATGTAAGAATGATAGGTTCTACTCCTTTATTCTTGACCTGATTGATCAGTTTGCTAATGTCAGGGAAAGCAGCCGTATTGATATCTGTGAAGTTTTTGATGATCAGGAATAACTTCTTTCCTTTGAAAGTTTCTTCTGTGAAATCGCCTTCGTCATTCCATACCTTATAGTCAGTAATCTTTGGCTTCGCGTCCTCATTAAGCACGATCATCTCTTTGAACTCAAGCGTAGTATCGGACGGATATTGCTCATACTTATAAGTTTTACCGTCTTTTTCAAAAATATACTGATATCTCAACGGCTCAGAAGCTTTCATTTGAGCAGGAATACTCGCTCCTACACGATAGGGAAGCAGATCCATGATGGGAAGATGACGCAAAGCATACACCGCAATACCCAAAGAGGCGATAGTGGACAAAAGCACAATAAGCCCTGTGGGCAAAGGTTTAAACTTCTTTCGATACCAAACGATAACCAGGATGAGTATCAGAAGGAAGATATCTTTACCAAATGATGTCCAGGGTGTAAGCTTGATCGCGGCTCCAAAACATCCGCAATCAGTAACCTTATTAAAGTAGGCCGAATAGAATGTAAGGAATGTAAAGAATAAAATAATCAATAGTAGCAACACTGATGTTGTGCGTGGCTTATAAGCTACCAAAAGAGCAATACCCAATACGACTTCCGCTGCGCAGAGAAACACGGAGAAGTAAAGCGCCATTGGAATTAATGACACAAACAGATCGTGGAAAGCAGGCAGATCTGCAGCAAATACTTCGAAATACTCTTCGAGCTTATACTGAGTACCTACAGGGTCGTTTAATTTGATCAATCCTGAGAAGATAAATAGTAAGCCAACTATTACCCTTGCTATCTGAGCAAATATTTTCATTCTTTTTAAATAATTTAAGCGTGTAGATAATCCCTAGTTTGTTTGCAGACCGTTGGATTTGATCAGGCAAAATACCGAGTAATTGATAATGTCCTGATAACCAGCTTTCACGCCTTCCGACACAAGCGTAAATCCCTGGTTGTCTTCGATCTGTTTGATTCGTAGTAATTTCATCAGAATAATATCAGTCATGGAAGACACTCTCATATCTCTCCATGCTTCACCATAATCATGATTTTTATTGAAAAGTAGCTCTTTTACCTCTTTCACTTGTCCGTTGTATAAATCGGTAAGTTCATTCGGATCAATATCTACACGATCCTGGCCAGTCAGGGAGATCTGGATCAGGGCCATCACGCAGTAATTGATAATGCCGATAAACTCTGTTGAAACATCATCTTCGACCTTTTGAAATCCTTTATCCTGAATAGTTCTGATGCGTTGGGCCTTGATGAAAATCTGATCGGTGATAGAAGGTATTCGCAGAATGCGCCATGAGGTTCCGTAATCTTTATTTTTTTTTGTGAAAAGATCTTGGCAATACTGTAGGATTTCCTGATATTCCGCTTCGGTGGATTTCAATGTAATTTAATTTATTAAGCCTGGTAGTTTAACAATATTATATTTCAATAAAGTCTGGATGCAATTTTGCAGACATCAAACAAGGTGTTGCAACCTTCTCCATTCTTTTATTTTATATGGCGCAAGTTAAGAAAAAAACGGTTAACGTGAGGGGAAGACTGGTAGACCTGTCCACACCTTTAGTGATGGGAATAGTGAATGCTACACCTGATTCTTTTTATGGGAATAGCAGAGTGAATTCGGAGCAGGCAGTGATAGACAGAGTTGGAGGAATGATTGATGAAGGTGTTTCGATCATAGATGTGGGAGGGTACTCAACAAGGCCTGGTGCAACTGGAGTGAGTGAGCAGGAGGAAATCGAAAGGTTATTAGCGGTGATAGAGCCGGTTAAAAAGTATTATTCTGAAATTATCATTTCTGTTGATACTTTTCGTTCTGAGGTAGCAAGGCAGGCGATTGGCGCCGGGGGCGATATTGTCAATGATGTCTCCGGAGGTACACTGGACGAGTTTATGTTTGACACTGTAGCATCTTTGCGGGTGCCTTATATATTGATGCACATGCGCGGCACACCGGAAACGATGAACCAGCTTACCGGATATGGCAATCTGGTGGTGGATGTTATCAAGGAGTTGAAAGTCAGGATTGATATCTTAAGACAAAAAGGCGTCAGTGATATTTGGGTCGATCCGGGATTTGGTTTTGCGAAGACGATAGAGCAAAATTTCAAATTGTTAAACGATCTTCGGGAGTTCAAGGAATTGGGCTATCCTATATTAGTAGGTCTTTCAAGAAAGGCCACGATATATAAAACGTTGGGTATCTTATCAGAAGAGGCATTAAACGGAACAACTGTGCTTAATACGCTGGCGCTGGAAAGGGGAGCATCAATATTAAGGGTTCATGACGTAAAGGCAGCGGTGGAAGCAGTAAAACTATGGACGGCAACTCAGCGTATATATTAAAAAATAGTAATTTAGTCTCGAAATAATATAGAGTTTCTTATGCGTGTGGGTTTTTTAAATGTCAATTGGGCTGATATCCTCGACGTTTTTCTGGTTTCGGTTCTTCTGTATCAAGTCTATATCCTCGTTCGTGGTAGTATTGCCAGCCGGGTTTTCTTAGGATATTTGTTTGTATATGTGTTTTATCTGGTCGTTAAAGGGTTGGGTTTAGGACTACTTACAGCTATCCTCCAGTATTTTATGGGAGTAGGGGCAGTGGCACTGATCGTTATTTTCCAGCAGGAAATCAGGCGTTTTCTATTGATTATCGGAAAATCGACCATTCATACCAATAACGGGTTGCTGAAAAAAATCCTAAGAAATTCTGTGTTGGATGTTCAGTCCAAAGATCTGAGAGAGATCGTGGAGGCCAGCAAGGCTATTGCATCCAACTTTACAGGCGCTCTGATCGTAGTGAATAAGAGAGACGATCTGGGAAAATTCATTGAAACCGGCGAATTGCTGGATGCGCGCATGTCCAAAC
>DASYHR010000207.1:0-2613 GCA_035998385.1 Dyadobacter sp.
GGTAATGATGCTGATGCACTTTTGTGGCTGAACAGAATTCGTTTCCGTGCTGGTATGCCAGCTTTGAAAGTGACAGGTGCTGCTTTGAAAGAAGCATACCGCCAGGAAAGAAGAATAGAAATGGTATATGAAGAGCAACGGTACCATGATGCGCGCCGGTGGATGATCGCCAAAACTACCCTTGGCGAACCGATGACATACATCAGCGTTGTCGGGAAATTTAAGCCCGGACAGTCAATGAAGGAGCCATATCGCTACAATCCTGCTGTCTACACTTATACCTATACTCCGGTTGAAGAGACGGCGCATGAGAACCGCACATGGGTTGACAAAATGTATTTCCGTCCTATCCATCGCGATGAGATGAACAGAAATAATAAACTGATTCAAAATCCGGATTACGGGATCTGATCCGGAGTTTATAAAATGATTGTTGAAGCTATGCCTGGTGTTCCGGGCATAGCTTTTTTTTGTACCCCGGGCAACTTAAATAAGTTATTGCAACGACTGGCTTTTTTCCAAGTAATCAGCATCACTTATCTTTTGCGCGAACTCATATCCCGCCATTTCTTGCCTGCAATGAAATATCAATAGTATTGAAACTTTTATATTGAAACACTGAATTGAGATGTAACTGATAGTATAGTTTGTGAATACAAAGTGCCTCATTATGTCAAAAAGACACTTTTGTTAAATTTTGTTAAAAATTTGTATTAATAGGTGTTTGTAATTTTAAAATTTCTGATTAACTCTGCATTAGAATTTGATAAGAAAAGGCTCCGATTCCAATTTACACCTGACAATATGAAAACAATTTTTACTCCTTACTACGTTACTCAACTTCATTTTTTATCTGTTATTCATCATCTTCACCTGCGTTTCGTTAACGTCGAATCGGTGGTCTGAATCCATCGTGTTTATTTATCTTACATCTAACTAAAAGCCGCTTTTGTTAACTGGTTATTGAGAGTTAAGGCTTACACATCACAATCCTCTTTATTGAAAAAATCATCGGGAAATGCCATCTGAGATGCGATCCCATGTGTAAATTTTATTCCTTATAACTTAACCTGTGCCTATGATTAAATAGAGACTTCTGTTTCAATTAAAAACTCCTTAAACTCCTTGTGAGGCAACGACCGATATTTTTTGGTGGGCGTGTTTTGTTGTGCCCAATTTCAGAATCTGAAGGTTTTCTAAACTATTTTAAACTATAATTTATGACCAAAATTATTTACCTAAAAAGGCTGTGCCCACCGGCAGGTGTGTGTCTGGCCATGATGGCAGTCGCCGTAAGTCAACCTTTGCCACTTTTGGCATCTGGTCTGCACGGCATCAAAACGACTCTGGTACAGGCAGATATTACTGTGAAAGGGAAAGTGGCGGAAGAAAATGGAACCCCATTGCCAGGTGTGAGTATCCTGGTGAAGGGTACAAACTCAGGGACTACTACAGATGCAGCCGGGGAATATAGTATCAATGTTCCTAACGCAGAAGCTGTGCTCGTATATAGCTACGTTGGTTTTCTAAAACAAGAAGTTGTAGTTGGGGCAAGAAGCTCTATCAATGTAACACTTGCAGGAGATTCTCAGGCATTGAGCGAGGTAATTGTAGTGGGGTATGGTGAGCAAAAGAAGGAAACTTTGACAGGAGCTGTTACGACCGTAAAGGGGACTGACATTGTTAAATCACCAGCTGTGAACGTAAGTAACAGTCTTGCAGGACGTTTGCCAGGGGTAACACTGGTTGCACGTAGTGGTGAGCCGGGGCAGGATGGATCTACCATCCGTATCCGTGGCGTGAACACATTGGGTAACAACGATGCCCTTGTAGTAGTGGATGGTATTCCTGGTCGTTCGCTGGATCGTATTGATCCGAATAGTATTGAGACAATCTCTGTATTAAAGGATGCCTCTGCTGCAATTTATGGAGCTCAGGCAGCAAATGGTGTAATTCTGATCACAACCAAACGCGGTAAAACAGGAAAACCAACTATTACTTTTAACGCAAATCAGGGTTTTAGTCAGCCTACTATCTTGCCTAAAATGACAAACTCTTCGGAATATGCTCAGGCATTGAACGAGGTGGATTTGTACCGTAATCGTCCGGCTCGTTACACTGCCGAAGATATTTCGAAGTTTGCAGACGGTTCGGATCTTTGGAAATACCCTAATACGGACTGGTTCAAAGAAATATACAAAAACTGGTCTGGTCAGCATTTTTATAATGCTACTGTTTCAGGCGGTGGTGAAGCCGTGCGCTACTTTGTTTCTCTAGGAACAAAAACGCAGGATGGTTACTACAAAAACAGCGCGACTAAATATACGCAGCATGATTTCAGAACCAACCTTGATGCTACAATTACGAAGAATATCAGTCTTCGGTTTGACGTATCGGGCCGCTTGGAAGACAAAAACTATCCTACGCGTACCGCCGGAGATATCTTATGGATGGTAATGAGAGGGAAACCAAACATGCCTGCTTACTGGCCAAACGGTGCAACTGGACCGGATATCGAATACGGGAATAACCCGGTTGTGGTGAGTACAAACCAAACAGGTTATGATCGTGATAAATGGTACGTTCTGAATAGTACCTTACAGCTGAACGTGA
>DASYHR010000214.1:0-4644 GCA_035998385.1 Dyadobacter sp.
TGTCTTGATTACCACAAAAAAAGGAAAGTCTGGCAAAGCTGTGGTTGACTACAACGGATTTGTAGGTGTTCAAAAGGTTACCAACCAACTTAAGATGGCAAATGCCGAAGAGTATGCTACTATCATCAATGAGCTTAGCGCAATCAATGGAAATGGTCAAATATTAAATCCGGCAGGATTGGGCGAAGGAACAAACTGGTACAACCAGATTCTCAGAGATGCGTTTATCACCAACCATCAGATCTCGGTGAGTGGCGGAGGAGACAAATCGACATACAACCTGTCTCTCGGTTATCTGAAGCAGGATGGTATTGTGGACAGAAACGGATTTAAACGTTACACTGCGAGATTCCAGAACGACTTTCAGGTGAACAAAAATCTAAAAGTTGGATATACAGCAACTGGTGCATTTAGCAAATCGGCTGATGAAGCTGGCGGCATTTTCAGACAATTATATGCCGCTTCGCCTGCTTTGGCTGTTTACAATGCAGACGGCACCTATGGAGATCCGTCGAAGCTTAACTTAGGAGACGGGGCTAATTTCAATCCGCAGGTTACAGTTGATGTTTTTAACCAAAATACAAAAAAGACACTGCTTACCGCAAACGCCTACGCAGAACTTAGCTTTCTGAACGACTTCACGTTCAGGTCCAGCCTTGGCGGCCGTTACGGACAGGACGAAACCAGAGCATACGTTCCGGTTTATGAAGCGACACTTGCTCAGCGCAATACCAATAGTCTTCTGACTTTTACACGTCCTCAGGCGAGATACTGGATATTTGAAAATACCCTTAGCTACACCAAGAACTTTGGCAAACATAATCTGACTGCTCTTCTCGGGCAATCAGCACAACGTGATCAGTCTTATAAGCTGACAGCCTCTGCGCGGGATGTACCTTTCAACAGCGAAGGCGATCTGTACCTTGATCTTGGAAATGCTACCGGAAGAAGTATCAAAGATGAAGGTGATTTGGCTACATATTCATCTTATTTCGGCCGTGTAAATTACTCGTTCTCTGACCGATATCTGTTTAATGCTTCTTTGCGGGCCGACGGATCTTCTAAATTTTATGAGGGTGGAAATGCCTGGGGATATTTCCCTTCTGTAGGAGCCGGCTGGGTTATCAGTAACGAAGCATTTATGAGCAATCAGCGCGTGTTCGATAATCTTAAAGTGCGTGCAAGTTGGGGTAAAATAGGTAATGCTTCCGTTCCGTCAAATCTCTCGACGCTTACCGTAGCGTCAGGAGGAGGACTTGCAGCAATTTTCGGCGGACAGGTCAATACGGGAGCCAGCATTAACTCAATCATCCCACCGGTAACGGTTTGGGAGCGTGGTGTTGGTACCGACATCGGTTTAGAGGCAGGATTGCTAAAAAACAGACTGACCGTAGAATTAGATTACTACAATAAGACAACAGAAAGAGCGATTTTTGACCTTCCTGTACTGGCTTCAATAGGTACTGCATCTGGTAGAATTATTGGTAACCAGGCTGATTTTCAGAACAAAGGTTTTGAAGGAGCTCTGACATGGCGCGACGAAATTGGTAAGGATCTTAGCTTTAGCATTGGCGTAAATGCTGCTGTGAATAACAACAAGGTACTCTCAGTATCTTCGGGAGCTAACCCTATCTATGACGGTGGCGTTGGGCTGACTGGCGGAGCTTTGGCTACAAGAACCAGGGTTGGTGACCCGATTGGATCATTCTACGGATACATCGTGGACGGCATATTCCAAACCCAAGCCGAGATTAATGAGTCGGCACAGAAATCTGCGAAGCCAGGGGATTTTAAATACCGTGATATCAGTGGAAGCAATGGAACACCTGACGGAAACATTACAGGTCTTGACAGACAAATTATTGGCAATCCAAATCCAAAACTTACTTACGGGATCAACACGAGCTGGAACTACAAATGGTTTGACCTTATGCTTGACTTCCAGGGTGTAGCCAAAGTCGATATCTACAATGCGAATCTAGGATGGAGATATGGTAACGAAAACTTTACGAAGGATTATTTCGACAATCGCTGGCATGGAGCAGGAACCTCAAACACATATCCATCAGCTAATATCGGAGGAGGTACCAACTACCAGTCAAATTCTTTCTTTGTTCAAAGCGGTAGCTATTTCAGAGTGAGAAATGCACAACTTGGATACACATTCCCGGCAGCTGTTAATGATCGCTTAAAAATCAGAAAACTGAGGATATACGCAAATGCCCAAAATGCGCTGAACTTCTTCAAATACAAAGGAATGTCTCCGGAAGTACTTGCCAATGAGAACAAGCCAACACAAGCGGGAATTGACGCTAATGTATATCCATTATCAGCGACCTACAATTTCGGTATCAACATTACCTTCTAAGACGACTAGAATCATGAAAAGGAATATAGATTTAAAGAAAGATTTGAGACAGCTTGCCATGTATGCAGGTTTGGCTATCACGCTAATACTTCCATCGGCGTGTAAAGAAAGTTTTCTGGATACTGATCCCCAAGGGAAACAAGCCGGAGACGTGTTTTGGCAGAATGAAGGAGACGCAACAAAAGCTGTTAATGCCATGTATGCCAATCTTCGTACGTGGAACAATACTGCATTTGCCCCTATCGCGGTAGAAAGCATGGGTTCAGATGACGCGGAAAAAGGAAGTAGTGCATCTGATGCCACGTTTTTCAATGCTTATGATGATTTTTCGGTAGGTTCTACTGACGGACAACTGGGCGGATTCTGGGAAGGACAGTATCAGAATATCAACTATGCTAATCAGATACTGGATAACATTTCATCCATTACGATGGATGCATCCCTGAAAGAACGATATCTGGCTGAAGCGAAATTTGTGAGAGCTTACTCGTACTTTCGACTGGTTCGTGCATTCGGAGATGTACCACTTCGGTTGAAAGTACCTTCAGGAACAGAGGAATACAATTTACCGAGGACTGCCAAAGCAGAAGTATATGCTGCAATTGAAAAAGATTTGTCAGAAGCAGCGGCAGTGTTGCCAGCGACCTACAATGCGACCAACGTCGGACGAGTTACAAAAGGAGCAGCATTGTCGCTACATGCAAAAGTATCAATGTATCAGCAAAAATGGCAGCAAGTGTATGACCTTACCAATCAGGTCACTGGATTGGGGATTTACTCCCTTTTTGCTAATTATGAACAACTTTTCCGGGTTAAGAATGAGAATTCAACTGAGTCTGTTTTTGAAATTCAGAATGAGCTTGTTCTCGAAAACAAAGATGCATCTAATTCCCAATACTCCGAAGTTCAGGGCGTGAGAGGTATTAATGGCGGAGGTTGGGGATTTAACGTGCCAACAGAAGCACTTTCCAAAAGCTTTGAGACTGGTGACCCAAGACGGGATGCCACAATCATTTACCGTGGTGAGACTACACCAGATGGAGACCTGATTCCCGCTGTTGGAGACAATCCAATGTATAATCAGAAATCTTACGTCCCTTTCAACCTTTTTATTTCCGGGTTCTCGTCCGGAGCTCAGCAGAATGTGCGGATCATTCGTTACGCTGACGTGCTGCTTATGAATGCAGAGGCAGCAAATGAATTGGGCAAAATTCCGGAAGCGTTGGCATCATTAGAAAAAGTACGTGCCCGTGCAAGAGGCAACAGTACTACTATCCTGCCAAAAGTTACAGCTACCGCAAAAGCTGCTATCCAGGAAGCAATCTGGCATGAGCGGCATGTTGAGCTGGCAATGGAATTTGACCGCTATTTTGATGTGATACGTCAGGGACGTGGTACTGCTGTGTTTGGACCAAAAGGATGGAAAGCCAACAAAAACGAAGTTTGGCCTATACCTCAAAATGAGATCGACCTGAGTGGAGGAACTTTGGCGCAAAACCCAGGCTACTAATTCCTGCAATAAAGATCAATGAAATGCCGCAGCGTTTGCAATATTGGACTCCAATATCTCCAAGTCGTTCAGCGGCATTTTATTCTAAATGCTTTGAAGTTGAACAAAACCAAATCATCGTGAAATACAATTTCATTATATTACTCTTCCTCATCACAATGGGTTGGAGCTGTAAAAACAATGAAGTAAAACCTCCTGACACCATTAAGCCACCCGTTTTTGCAATTGATTCCACCGACAAATTCCCGATCATCTCAGACGAAGAACTTTTAACCTTAGTCCAAAAACAGACATTCAAATACTTTTGGGATTTTGCACATCCGGTAAGTGGGCTCGCACGGGAGAGAAACACATCGGGTGACGTTGTTACATCGGGCGGAAGTGGGTTTGGAATCATGACGATCCCGGTGGCGATTGAGCGAAAGTTTATCACGAGAGCGCAAGGGTTGGAAAGAATGCAAAAGATCGTTGCATTTCTGAACGAAAAAGCACAAAAGTTTCATGGTGCTTTTCCGCATTGGCTCAATGGGTCTACCGGAGCTGTAGTCCCTTTCAGCACTAAAGACAACGGAGCTGATCTGGTAGAAACCTCCTTTTTGATTCAGGGATTATTGACTTCCCGCCAATATTTTGCCGGGTCTGATAGCGCAGAAGTAAAACTGCGCAGTGATATCAATAAGATATGGCACGCAGTGGAGTGGAATTGGTTTAGAAAAAATAACGAAGATGTTTTATACTGGCATTGGAGTCCGGATTATGGTTGGGA
>DASYHR010001032.1:0-3688 GCA_035998385.1 Dyadobacter sp.
ATGATATCGCTGTTGGGATTTGTGTTGTTCTTTTTTCATATCCCAAAGCTCATTATTACTGATCAGCCTTGAAAGATGGATACAGGCGATTGCTTACCACTTTTCTGTATCTGTTGTCCTTGCGAAAGGTCAGATATTTTAGTTCTCACACCTGACACCCCAGCTTTCCAAATAGATAACGTAGGCGACAAAGAAGTTGTAACGCCACACCCTGACGTTTGTAATACAGTTATTGAAGACGATGGGGTACTTACACAGCTTCCAACTGTACACTTTGCTGTATAGTTGGAAGGTGTACTCGTGCTATAGGTTGTTCCCGAAGCGACTTGGACTCCGTCTCTAAACCATGTTACTGTACCTGTACAGCCCGATGCAGTAAGAGTTACCTGTTGATTTGTAGACGAACATACGGTAGTCCCAGCGGTTTTCGCTATACTAGGAGCAGATGGAGTTGTGCAGTTTGAACAGTTTAATACATCACCCTCCCATTTTACACAGCTTAGTAAGATATTATCTGGAATTGTTTTGCCGGATAACTGAGAGATCCAATCTTTATTTGCTCGTTGTCCTGCGGCCACACCTCCTTGCCAATAAGCAACTGCGCATCCGGAGTTAATTTGAATAATGATATTTACACTTGTCGCTCCAATAATCTGCCCGTCACTAAAGGTATATCCTGAACAATTTATAGATTCTTGACTGAAGGATTTGTTTGCCGTAGAAAAATTGTCAGCAATTTCAACATTCACCTGACCGCGATAAAGGTATCTACCAAGTTCTACCGATTGTCTAGATCCCCGAAGAAGGACAAACGTTGTCGACGAGACTTTCTCAGTAAATCTCCCCTTTATCGTATATACAGCACTCTTCTTTTGTCCTTGGAGTGCTTCCCCAACAAAGTCTGAATAGGTGCCACCTGTCTGTTCAAAACCCTTAGGAAAGACTACTTTCAATTTGAAATCTGTATCTAGATTAGAGTAGCCAAGCCTCGTGTCAAAATTATTCCTTTTACTTGCTATTACTCGAATTTCAAATTCCTCGCCTAACTTAACTTGGGTTTTGTTCGCTGAGATACTGAATGCAATCGGATCCAATTCTGCTTCGTCGTTGGCAAAGCACGGTTGAGACAACATGGCTAGCAGACCAAAAAACATGGTCCAGCAACATATTTCTAAGGTAACTTTTTTGTTCATAAACTAATAATTTTTTGTATAATAGATGATAATTACTTTGGAATTACAAATCAAGCAAGTCAGGATTTGCGGTTTTGACTTGAAGTCCGTTTCTATCACGAGTAATTTCTAGTAAAAGTATCTAGTTTAGTATTGTAGAACTATTGCTATAAAGCAAGAAATATTCGCCTATTTATTAATGTACGTTAGTTATATATTTAAGCTTTGTATCGCTTCATCAACCATTTTTATGTTAATCAATTGTCATGGATTATTTAATAAGTAACCTAAGGGAATATATCAGTGTTCCGAACAATTTAGTTGATTTTATATTCCAGAAGGGTATAAGGCGTAGCTTCAAAGCCCGATCTAGGCTTCTATCTCCGGATGAAGTGCAGTATGACTTGATATTTGTTGTTGACGGGATCGTTCGAAATTATTATAAAAAGGATAATTTGGAATGGACAAGTAAATTTTTGAAAGCAGGTGATTTTGTTTTATCTATTGATAATTTTTTGTTTGATCTACCGTGCGGCGAATATATTGAAACTTGTACCCCTGTCGAAGTTATAATGTTTTCGAAAGGTGATTATGAAGAATTGCTGATGCAGTACCCAGAATTAAATGTAGTTGCTAAAAAAATTGGGGATAGGCGTCTGAGAGAAAACAACAGTAGAATGTACAACTGGCGTATGTTATCCTCTGCTGAACGCTACAACCAATTTGTACAACAAAATCCGGATCTAGTTAAATACGTCCAACTTCAACACATAGCTAGTTATCTTGATATAAGCCCTTACAATCTCTCGCGTATAAGAAGCAGTTTTAAGAGTATGTCGGGCGAACTTGGAAATTCTATTAAAAGAACATTTTAACAGGCCTAGCGAAAAAATCGGTGACACAATCTCAAAATCTGTGTAAAGTTTAAATCGGGTTTTGTAACTCCGATTTTTTACTTTTAACAAAACACATTTTATGAGACCAGAAGATTTATTGACCGATGAATTTTTAAAGCAGTTCAAGAGCCGCGACACGCTCAATGACTTTCTTGGCAAGTTGCAAAAGCGGGGCATCGAGAAAATGCTTGAAGGTGAGCTGGACGGGCACTTGGGGTATGATAGGCACGAGCAATCAACCAACACTAATTCCCGTAACGGCTATGGAAAAAAGAGAGTTAAGACTAGCTATGGTGAATCAGAAATACGCATTCCCCGCGACCGGGGCGCCAGCTTTAATCCAATGATTGTCCCTAAGCGGGAGAATATGGTAGAAGGCATTGAAGAGGTGATTGTGTCGCTGTACGCCAAAGGAATGAGCGTTGCTGATATCGAAGACCAGATCAGGGATGTTTACGATTTTGAGGTTTCGACATCTACGATCAGCCGGATCACTTCCCGGATAGCAGAAGATATCGTGAGTTGGCAGAACCGGCCTTTGGAGCCCGTCTATTTAATAGTGTGGACTGGGCGTCCCCGATGTCCGGGATCCTCTTCAAAGTACACGAAAACAGCAAGGTGGTTAACAAGACAGTCTACATTGCTGTTGGGCTTAAACGCGATGGTTACAAAGAAATCTTAAAGATGTGGCTAGATAAAACGAGTCTGCAGCCTACTGGATGAGTGTTTTGACAGATATGAAAGCCCGAGGGTTCCAAGATATCCTGATCACAGCCACCGACAATCTCAGCGACTTCACCCAAACAATTCGGTCTGTTTTCCCTGAATCTTCCACCCAGATTTGCGTAGTTCATCAAATCCGGAACAGTTGCCGGTATGTAGTCTGGAAAGATAAAAAGGAGTTCAGCCGCGATTTGAAAGACATTTATGGGGCTCCTACCCGACAAGCAGCTTTGGCTGCCCTGGACAGTCTCGAACAGAAATGGAACAGCAAATATGCCTATGCTATCAAAAGCTGGCGAGAGAACTGGGATGAACTGACTGTATTCTTTGATTTTCAATTGGAGATCAGGCAAAATATCTATATCACGAATCTCATTGAAAACTTAAATGGGAAATAAGAAAATACACCAAAACAAACTCTCATTTGCTACTGATGAAGCAGTAATGAAATCGGTATATTTAGCACTTAGAAAAGCTTCGAAGAAATGGACCATGCCGATCCGAAATGGGGAATGATCCCGAATGAATCGCTTCGGCGATCCGGTTTTAACTATTTTTGAAAACAGGGTCGGGCTGTAAGCTTCGCCCAACCCCGATTGAAAAGTTTACACAGTTGATAAGATAGTCCCAAATCGGATTTGATTTTTCATGATAGTGGCGCATACTTGGAATAATTCAATTATGTGCAGACTATCTTTTTATTTATGGTACGGTTTGACGTCCCACCGGAAAACTGGACAATTTGTAACTAGTCATGCCTTAAAAAGTGATTTCAGAAAACGTTGCTGATATCTTTCCCGGAAAACAATTTTATCGATATTTTGGAAAACAGCCAGAAAAAATTCCTTCCAGATGTTGATCATCCTTTTGAAGTTCATCGCCGCAGCCGCCAGCATT
>DASYHR010000339.1:0-2623 GCA_035998385.1 Dyadobacter sp.
GTTTGCTCAGGAAGTTTTCGGCAGCGATTCCAACACTTCCTTTTTTGTTCTTGAACTCTTTTTTAACTCCGACAGTGTAGAACCCAAATCCACCCTGCATACCTTGAAGCTGCACCTGGCTTCCCTGTAAGAATCCGAATGCTTGTGCTCCCCAGCCATTTTTGAAAGTGGCCTGTGAGAATACCCCTCCGCTTACATTCCAACCTGAATTACTGATTTCTTCAGATAAACCGCTTTCTCCGATAGCCTGTCCTTTCATAATTGAGTAAAAGACATTACTGAACAACCCAACGCTGATTTTGGATGTTGCCGCCACGTTTGCAAAGATATTTGCACCATAAGCATGTTGCTTACCTACGTTTTCGAATGTGGTGACGATAGCTCCTGCCAACGTATCCGAAGGCTGGCGAACCTGAGAGATCGCATTGTTCGTTGCACGTCCGAAGAAGGTGGCATTGATATAGGTCTTCTTGATATTTTTACTCACACCCAGTTCGAAGTTGTTGGTCAGCTCGGGACGTAGCTCCGGATTACCGATCGTAATATTTTGCGGGTTGGCTGAGTTGAAGTTCGGGTTCAGCTGTGCAAGCCCGGGACGCTGGATTCTCCTGTTATATCCAAGTTTCAATGTTGTCCCTTTGATCGTTTTGGAAGCATTGACACTTGGTACAAGCACTCCATAGTTACCGACTCCAACTGTTCCTGTTTCAGTACTTGCGTCAATGAAAGTATGCTCATAACGCAGACCTCCTTTGAAAGTGTAGCGGCTCTTTGTAGTGTAGGTATAGGATGAATAACCCGCTGCAATGTTCTGGTTGTAAGTAAGGGCTCCGGATGGCTGGTCCGTTTCTGTTACAAAATCGCCTGTTCTTCCGGCAGTCAGGAATTTGAAATCACTATTCACCTCTCTGAAAATTCCCTTTGCCCCAAATTCCAGAAGCTGGTTTTTCTTGATCGGAGTCTGGTAATCGGTTTGGAAAGTGAATTCCTGGTTGATGTTTTTGTTCAGGTTACGCTGACGGCCCGTTAGTTCGCCTCCACCGTTCATCAGATTCGCATCAAAATTATTGGAAAGATCGTTTCGGCTATAAAGCGTAGAAATACTCCATTCCTGTTGTGGTTTAAATGTACGCAGGTAGTCCAGATTCACATCCACCGTTCCGGAAAGGTTTCTCGCATCCACAAAACGGCTGGAGGTAGAGGTGTTTTCGTTGTTTGTGTAGAGTCGTGTTACAAGGTCCTGCTCGCTGATCATGTTCCGTACACCGTAGCGTACGCCTGCTGTGATACTCTGGTTTTTCGCCAGATCGTAATCAAATCCAATATTGTACTGTCCGAACAATCCGCGACTGTCGCCATCTCCCGCCTGGCTGGTGCGGGTAGCTATTCCATTTGCAATACTTGTCTGCTCCAGATTTGTTTTGGTAATTGTATTGTAAGATCCGCGTCCGAAACCACCGATCGTGAATCCTGCCTTGCCTTTGCGGTATCCGCCATTCAATGAAAGCATCGACCCTCTGTTACCAACACCGGCATCCACGTTCAGGTTGAGTCCCTGTAAGCTGTTCTTTTTTGTGATAATATTGATAATACCGCCCGAGCCTTCTGCATCATACTTGGCAGATGGACTTGTAATGACCTCAACCGTTTTGATCTGATCTGCAGGAATCTGCTTCAGGGCATCGGCAACACTACTGGCAATGATCGTACTTGGTTTGTTATTGATCAGTACACGAATATTCTGACTTCCTCTCAGCGAAACGTTTCCATCCAGGTCTACAGTCAACAAAGGTACTTTTCTCAAAATGTCGGTTGCATCTCCACCTTTGGCAGTGATATCTTTTTCGGCATTGTACACCAGGCGATCCACTTTCTCTTCGATCAGCGCCGCCTGCCCTGTTACTGTCACTTCTTCCAGCGTTTTTACGTTGGCCGAAAGTTTGATCACACCCAGATCCAGATCCTGTCCTTTGCCAAGCGTGATGTTGTTCACAGTCTTGTTGCCATATCCTATAAACGAAAACAATAATCTGTATTCGCCGTCAACTATTTTAGTCAGCGAGAATTTACCCTTCTCGTCTGCTACAGTTCCGTCCACAGCCTGACCTGTCTTCTTATTGTAAAGTGCAATACTGGCAAATTCAACTGCTTTTGCAGAAGCCGAGTCGATAACGGTTCCTGAGATTTTAGAACTGCCTTTGGGTGTTTGATCGCCAGCAGTACCCGGAAGCGCCTTGGGAGTGGCTGCTCCTCCCATAGGAAACTGAGCAGATGCAGACAAAAAAGAAGCTGCGAAAAAGATAAAAATGAAGAATGTAAATTTATGCATGGTATTGGTAGTTTCCGATTACGCTACAAAAATGCAGGATAAACCACCGCTCCGGCAATAATTTATGATGAAGGGAGAATAAAAAAGGATGGACCCGTGATTTTATGAGATGGATGAGTTTAAAGGTGAGGATGAAAAACCCTGCTCAAATCTCACCATTTATAAAGATGCGGCTACATGTCAACACTAAGCCTGATTCAAATCATGAGGGTATTATCATCCCAGGCAATACAGCTTACTATTAAATCAGGTAATACTACGTAGTTAAATGCGTAGTTTGCGGTACTGCAAATC
>DASYHR010000369.1:0-2460 GCA_035998385.1 Dyadobacter sp.
ATTAGTTTCCGAATGTTACTTAAGCAAGGTGTGTGGGAAGCAGTTGATTTAACGACATTTTAATGTCGGAAACTGCCGGGCTGGGATCAATTACCTAATGTGTGGGTTCCAAAACGATGAATGAAAAAGCCCCGTAACTAAAAAGTTACGGGGCTTTTTGACTGTGGGAGTTGAGGGATTCGAACCCCCGACCCTCTGCTTGTAAGGCAGATGCTCTGAACCAACTGAGCTAAACTCCCTTTCTTTTTTCTTTATTACCCGTCGTTTGGGAGTGCAAATATTGATGACTTTATTTTATTATCCAACTTTCAGTGTAAAAAAAATTAAACTTTTTTTTAATTCGCTGATTATCAATAATGGTTATTCAAAATTTAAATACAGCGTGACTGTGTTGGTAGACAATCTGCCGATGCCTTTGCCCAAAGAACCTTGTGAAGGCTGGAACACATTTCCCAATCCATGAGAGAATCGCAGCTCCGGAGCAAATTTAAAAAACTCAAAAAACTGCTCGAAACCAACACCGTAATCCAGAGTAAAGTCTGTCGATTTTGTATCCAACGTCCCTGCGCCACCCCCGCGTCCGCGTCTTACGTTTGTTTCGATCGCCATCGTTACGCCGGCGATCATGTACATACGGTTGTTTACACGCCTTTGTGATTTGTACTTTAATAGCAATGGAACCTCAATCCAAGTTGATTCTCTTTTATCGATTTTTTCAACACCTGAGGGATAGCTATAGCGAACTTCCCGCTCGTAAAGTGAAACGGAGGGTGTAGTACGTAAGTCAAATCGCTCGTTTAAGAATGCATTAACCGTAAAACCCATCCGGAATGCAGCCTTGGTAGGAGACTTGATGGAATAGGCGGTATCACCTGTCATAAATTGCTCGTTATGCTTAATTGCATAACGCGTAAATGGCATTGCGAAAAGAATACCGTAATGAATCGGTTTGTCGTCGTAAAACTCCAGGTGCTTGCGGCGGTAACCCTGCCCTTGAGAAACAGCTTCCTGAACGGTAGTGCTCAATAAGAGTGCTACTAAAATTATTTTTGGCCAATGTAAATGGTACAGATCCCGAAGGTGAGTGGTATGCATTTGGTATTGATAAAACCCGCTTTTTTGAAAATATCAAGGAAAGCCTCTCCGTCAGGAAATGCCTGCACAGATTCCGGCAAATAAGTATAGGCAGAACTATCTTTTGAGACTGTCTTCCCTATTAATGGTAATATGTATTTGAAATAAAAATTATAAAACTGCTTGAAAGGGAAACTCCGGGGCTTTGAAAACTCTACAACTACACAATTGCCCTGAGGCTTCATTACCCTGTTCATTTCAGTAAGCCCGGCAAGCAGATTCTGAAAATTTCTTACTCCAAACGAAACGATCACAGCGTCGAAATAATTGCTCTCGAACGACAAGTTTTCCGAATCTCCGGTTTGCAGTGTAATGATATCCTGCTTGCCAATCTTCCTGATCTTTTCGCGGCCAACAGCCAGCATTCCTTCTGAAATATCAACTCCGATGATTTTTTCCGGCTTCAACGACAGCGCTTCGATGGCGAAGTCACCTGTTCCACTGGCAATGTCCAATATTGTTTTAGGCTGCTGTTTGCGCAGAAGCTTGATCGCCCTTTTACGCCAGTATATATCCACACCTCCGCTGAGTAAATGATTAAGCAGGTCGTATTTGGGCGAAATGTTATCAAACATTTCTGCAACCTGCTCTCTTTTACTGCCTTCCTTATCTTTATATGGTACTACACTCATCACAAATAGGATCAAATTAAATATATACAAAACTACTGTAAAATATGATTCACGCAGATGACAGAAAGATTATAGTTGTGATGTCCAAATATGACAGAGGTATTCTGACAAATTTTTCTGTCTATTTTAATATATTTATGAAACACACTTCATCACACTATGCAATATATAATCCTTGTTCTTTCAGTCTTTCTGACTGTTTTGCCTGCCGGTTATACACTGGCGGCCACGGACTCATCCGAAACATCTGAAGAAAAAAGAGCTGTAAAACAGCCCCGGTTTTCAATATCTGCCAGGGGTGGATTAACTCAATTTTACGGTGAATTGAATGAGCAGGATATGAAAGGCTCCTATGGACTAGGCGTTAGTGCCCGGATAACCAAGGCAGTTTCGCTGGGGATTGACTATTCAGCAGGTAAAATCGGAGGACAAAAAATTCCCCTCTTTAATTCTTACTTTATTAATGAATACAATGCGGTTGAGTTTATCGGCAGATGGAATCTCACAAAACAATTTTCTAAAAACAAGGATGACCTGCTGGATGTGAGTGTCTACACAGGAGTTGGACTTATATTTTTCAGCGCCAATGCCTTTGATTTGAAAACAGACGAGCTGGTCCGGTTCTCAAACAGTGAGACAAGTAAGCGCAATCAGTTGTTTTTACGCTGGGGTAATCCGAGGGGGAAGTCGGGTG
>DASYHR010000469.1:0-2328 GCA_035998385.1 Dyadobacter sp.
AAGCCACTCGGAGCAGGTGGTCCGCATACGATTTCAGCAAATGCTAAGTCAGGATCAGCTACAGCACAGGACGTATTGATTGGAGAAGTCTGGTTATGTTCAGGTCAATCCAATATGGAATGGCAGGTATCAAAAGCAAATAACTACGAAAAAGAGCGTTCAGATGCCAATTATCCTCAAATCAGGCATTTTAAGGTCGAGCATCTTGTGACGTTGACCCCTGAAAAAGAGCTAAAGTCTGGGAAGTGGGAATTGGCTTCTGCTGAAACGGTCGGAGATTTTACTGCAATAGGTTTCTTTTTTGCGCGCGAGCTATATCAAAAGTTGAACGTGCCCATAGGAATACTTCACTCATCATGGGGCGGATCTCAGATCGAAGGTTGGATCAGTAAGGAAGCCATGCTCGGTAACGATGAGTTAAATGGATATGCTCAGAATTTGCCTCAAACCTGGGAGCAGGCAGACCTGATGATGGATAAAAAGTTGCGTGCTCAGCTTTTTAAAACTACTGAGTATACACCATCCGAAGCGGACGAAAACAAATACCTCAGCGGGAAGGCCGATCTTAGCAAGTGGCAGCCGACGGGAGACGTCACTGGCCAATGGGATTGGAAAGGACTGATGGGATTTCGTGGGGATGGTTATATGGCTAAAATGATTGCAATTTCGGAAGAAACCTCACAGAACGCGTCAGTACTTTCACTGGTAGAAAACGATAGTCGTGTAGATGTATACATCAATGGCAAACTGGTAAGTTCGGACGCTGTTAAAGGGAATCGCAAGATTAAACTGCCGGCAAACACCTGGAAAACAGGAGATAATCAGTTGGTCATTAAAGTAGGGCAGGTAATTAGCACTCCCTGGTTTGGCCCGGGACTGATGGGTAACCATGCAGATATGTATCTGGAGTCAGGTCAGCAAAAAATAAGCTTAGCCAAAGACTGGATGCTGATGCCTTCCTTTGCCGGCAAACACGAATACGCGCATCTGATGAACAATGTAGGTACCACCATTTACAACGCCATGATCGCGCCTCTGGTACCATTTGCGATCCGCGGTACACTTTGGTATCAGGGTGAAAGTAATGCGGGCCGAGCATATCAATACAGAAAATCATTTCCTCTGTTAATAGAAAACTGGAGGAATCTGTGGGGCGATCCTTTTTCATTTTACTGGGTTCAGTTGTCCAGCTTTGGAAGGGAGGTCAACAGCAATGAAGGAAGTATATGGGCTGAGCTCCGCGAGGCGCAGGATATGACCCAGGCATTACCAGGCACGGGAATGGCGGTGACTACGGATGTTGGAAATCCAAAAGATATTCACCCAACCAATAAACAGGATGTGGCGAAAAGACTGGCTGCAAAAGCGTTGAGCCAGAATTACGGGATCGCAGGCATGCCCGAGTCACCGGCATTTGAGAAAATGGAGATCGCTGGTAACAAAGCCATTATATCGGTGAAGGCAGGAGCAGGCGGCCTGGAAGTGAAAAATCGCTACGGGTATATCACTGGTTTTGAAATAGCCGCAGAGGATAAAATCTTTCATTATGCCCAGGCAGCAATCACTAATGGAAAAATAGAAGTATTCAACGCAAAGGTAAACAAGCCGGTTGCCGTCCGATACAACTGGAGTGACGCAACCGAAGACGGACAGATTTTCAATACTGCCGGATTCCCATTAGCTCCGTTTCGAACAGATTCCTGGAAAGGACTTACCGAAAACAATAAGTTCGACTAGGCTATGCAGTTACGATTTTTACTCATGGTGGCGGCAGGAGGAATATTCCTGATTGCTGCCAGAAAACTCAACATGTTAGGCGATCAGGCAATTTACACCGACTGGACCGAATACCTGGGAGGCCCGGATCGCAACCATTATTCAGACTTGACCCAGATCAATCCTGACAACGTAGCAAAACTGCAAGCGGTATGGTCTTACAGCGCACCGGACTCCGGACAAATGCAGATGAACCCTATTATTGTGAATGGAATCTTGTACGGTGTCACAGCCGGGGTACGAGCATTTGCATTAAATGCGGCTACGGGGAAAGAAATCTGGACATTTGGAAGCAAGTCAAAGGAAGGGTCCAATACCAGCAGAGGTGTAGCGTATTGGGAGAAGGGCGATGACAAACGCATTCTCCATGCAATGGGCTCATACCTTTATGCTTTGAACGCGGTAAATGGGAAACTGATAGAAAGTTTCGGAGACAGCGGGCGTATCGATCTTCATGACGGACTTCCTCAAATTGCCAGAAACAAATACCTCGTATCCAATACACCCGGAACCATTTTCAACGATCTGATTATTATGCCGGTGCGCCTTTCG
>DASYHR010000493.1:0-5617 GCA_035998385.1 Dyadobacter sp.
AACCCCTTTTTGGTGTGCTTCGAGTTTAGGCATAAGCCCGATCTGCTGATCTTCAGCATCAACAAGTACAACCGGAGAATTTAAAAGATCAAAGTCTGAGTTTTCAGTAGCTAATGGCATTGGAAAATATCATTAAATGGGATTCTTTATTTGTAACCCCAAAAAGACTATAAAAGGTCAAACTGATGACGTAAAAGAGAACGAAACATCAGTCCTATTTTATTATGATCAGCAATGCGGATCCGGGCATTCATCACTTTTTCAGCAGGTGTGTTTTTGATGATCAGAAACAGTTTGTGGTAGTAATAGTAAGCCAGGTATACGCCTCGTCTCGCCCCGGAAGGAAGTCTTTTGATCCCCGCAAGTGCCTGCCGGAAGTCTTCTTCTATGTCGTTCTGAATCGCCTCTTTTTCACGTTGAGAAAAGTTTTCAAAGTTGATTCCGGGAAAGTAAGTTCTGCCCAGTAAGAGGTAGTCTGCTCTTAGATCTCTCAGGAAATTCACTTTTTGAAATGCCGCGCCCAGCTTCATGGCGAATGGTTTCAACTCGTTATAGGTCTTCTCGTCACCCTCAGCAAAAACCCGGAGACACATCAGCCCGACAACCTCTGCTGAACCCAATATATACTGCTCATACGAATCAGAGCTGTATACGATTTTAGCCAAATCCATTTCCATACTTTTTAAAAAAGTGTCAATCAGCTCCCACTCAATTTTATAGGTGTGCACTACATGCTGGAAGCTGTTCAGGATGGGATTAATGCTGATCCTGTCACGGATCGCCTCAACAGTGTCCTGCCGGATTTTCGCCATCAGATATGGCTTATCATAGTCATGGAAACTGTCAACAATTTCATCAGCCAGTCGCACAAAACCGTATATTCCGTAGATAGGTGCATGAAAATCTGACTTGAGGAAATTGATGCCCAGGGAAAACGAGGTGCTGTACAGCTTCGTAGTTTGTTTGCTACAGGAAGCGGATAGGTTGTCGAATAGTAGTTTCATAGTGAGCCCTTAAGGGATTTGAGTAGTTCAGTCGCTGCAATTCTTCCCGATATGATGGACGGAGGTACCCCCGGGCCTGGAACTGTAAGCTGACCGGCATAGTATAAATTGCCAACCTTTTTACTTTTCATTTTAGGCTTGAATATCGCCGTCTGCATCAGGGTGTTAGCAAGCCCGTAGGCGTTGCCCTGGTACGCGTTATAATCCTGCACAAAGTTCTCTTTTGCGTAACTCCTTTTGTATGTAATGTGGGGACGTATATCTTCCTCTGCAAATCGCTCGAGGCGATCCATTAACTTCTCAAAATATTCGGCTCTTATCTCTTCGCTATCAACAAGTCCTATTGCAATCGGCATCAGCACAAATAAATTTTCGCATCCCTGCGGCGCAACAGAATCATCTGTCCGTGACGGACAACAGACGTAGAACAACGGCTTGGTTGGCCATTTTTTGTCTTTATATATCTCTTCCGCATGTAGTTCAAAACTTTCATCAAAGAATAAATTATGATGCCTGAGTTTGTTTATCTTTTTGTTGATCCCCAGATAAAAAAGCAGACAGGAAGGAGCGAAAGTTCTGCTCTCCCAGTACGAAGGCGGGTATGATCGGTATGCCTGGTGAAGCATCGTACTTTCAATATGCTCGTAGTCTGCTGAACCGACCACTGCGTCAACCTTATAAGAACGGCCGTTGGAATGTAACGTATGTATGTTTGATCCGGTCACCTCCAGATATCCGACTTTTTCGGATGTTCTGATTCGTACACCTGAATCCATCGCAATTTGTTCGAATGCCTTTGCCACTTCCCCAAACCCTCCCATGGGGTAAAAAGTCCCCTGTTTTAATCCCGAAAAATTCATCAGGCTGTATAGGGCGGGTGTATCTTTAGGCATTGCTCCCAAAAACAAGACAGGAAATTCAATCAGCGCCAATAGTCTGGGATCTTTGAAATAGCGCCTCACAAATTTGCTGAAAGAGGTGAACAAGTCAAGGCCGACTGCATCGCGTAATAAACTCAGACTAAAAAATTCTGTAACTGAGTGGCCCGGCTTATACACCATCTTGTTCATTCCCACCTCGTATTTAAACTCACCGTCTGCAATGAACTTTCTCAGTTTGTCACCGGCTCCTGCCTCAATACCCTCAAACAGATCACAAACCTGGTCAAAATCTGCGGGTATATCCCATACTTCATCACCCGGAAAGACGACTGCGAAGCCGGGATCCAACTTTTTAAGCTCATAGAAATCTGACGTGGTCTTGCCAAAAAGGTTATAGAACTTTTCGTACACATCCGGCATCCAGTACCAGCTTGGGCCCATGTCGAATGTGAAGCCGTCCTTTGAGAAGGTACGGGCACGACCACCTGTTGTATCGTTTTTTTCGAATACAGTTACTTCGGTACCTTTTATAGCAAGTATCGAAGCTGCCGCCATTCCGGCGAAACCGGAGCCAATTACCGCAACTTTTGCTCTGGGTTGCCCAATGGTTTTTCCTTTCATAAATTGAGTTCGCTTATAAGCTGATCCACATGATTGATATTCTGAATACCATTTTTTGTCATGGTTTCCCGTAATGAAGTGTCGCCCCCGGAGACGAGCAATCTACAGTTTCCGAAATCTGCCTGAAGTTGTTCAAGTAGCATTTCGATTTGTTTGTCCGGAAATTGTCTTACTAAAAATGTATATATATGTGTGGGCTTACTTGCATCAACCACCGACCTGAGATCCGAATAGGGAACCCGGGCGCCCAGGTAAATTACTTTCTTTCCATATTGACGAAGCAGGTAGTGAGCAAACAGTAGCCCGATTTCATGATCTTCTTCTTCATTCAAAAACAAGACCCAGGTTTGATCGTACTCCTGCGTGTAAGGAAGCTGGTCAATGACTGCAAATAATTTCTGTCTGATCAGATTAGATAAAAAGTGTTCCTGAGAAGGAAGCAGCTCGTCCTTCGTCCACATCAGACCTGTGCGCACAAGCAGAGGATGAATCACATTGAGATATGTTTTCTTCATTCCCAGCCGTTTCACGGCGTCATTGAACAGCTGATCAAACAACGGTGAATCGTAGGTTGCAATGGCGATCAATAACTGATTGATCAACGCTTCAATATGGATGTCTGCCTGGAATGATTCAGCTATGATATGATCAATTTCTGCGGCTATCTGAGACTGCGAAAGTTTGCTGATAAGGGAAATCTTCATGCCCCTGTTAATCAGCGTGCAAACGTTCAATAGCTTCTTCAACTGAGCATCATCATAGTATCGGATATTGGTCTCTGTACGCGCCGGCTGGAGTAACCCATAGCGCTGCTCCCATATCCTGATCGTGTGGGCTTTCCGGTTGCTGATACGCTCCAGATCCTTGATTGAGTAGTTTGCCATTTTGTTTAACGTTTCTCAAAAATAGTTAAACAAAATTAATTTCAAACTTTAATTGTGATTATAAAGAATAGATTCATACATTTGATATTGTAAGTATCTTATATTTGATTTCTAAAATATCATTGTGTTATGAGAACTCAGGAAATGTATTGGTCGGTAAACGTTAAATTTCTTCGTCTGCGTGAAAAACTTAGTCAGGAGGTTTTGGCAGAGAAGTTGGGTATTACGCGTGTTAAATTAAATGCACATGAGAGTGGCAGAACTGCTAATCCTACGATTGAAGATCTCATTAATTTTTCTGAGTTTTTTAGGATGAGTATTGATAGTTTACTCAAGATTGATCTGAGTAAGCTGTCTGATCAGAAGTTGAGAGACCTCGAAGCGGGTAGCGAATTATTTATGCAGGGCGGACATCTTAGGGTTCTGGCGGTGACGGTAGATAAGGAAGATAATGAGAATGTGGAATACGTACCTATCAAAGCAAAGGCCGGATACCGGTCCGGATTCAGCGATCCAGAATTTCTTGCAAGTCTGCCGAAATTCAATCTGCCCAATATTCCACGCAACGGAACATTCCGGATGTTTCCTACAACGGGTGATTCCATGTTGCCTGTACCGGAGGGAGCTGATATCATCACACGCTACGTGCAGGACTGGACGCGAGTCAAGCCGCAAACTCCTTGTATTGTGATATTGAAGGGAGATCAGGATTTCGTTTTCAAACAAGTGACATTCAGTGAGAATGGAACTGTGCTTTTACAATCATTCAACAAACAGTATTTCGGATATACAGTTCCTGTTACCGATGTGCTGGAACTCTGGGAATACTATAGTTTTCATAGCAAGCAATTGCCGGAACCGCAGACGGATATGCAGCAACTTTTGAAAATGTTGCAAGATATGCAATCAGAAATAAAGGAACTCACAGGTCGGGTCAGCCCTAATTGATAATTACCAGATAAAGACAAACTTTGTTTAGTACAAAATAGCTGTGATTGCTGATGTAGATATATGGCGAGATAAAAGATCGAACTATTTATAGGTAGATTGCAAATAAATGGCTTTTATGTTTCGCTGTGCATCTTATTGTATATAGAAGTCGGTTGGCGTTCAATATGAATGTTTGATTTTCTTCTATAAGTACATATTCTAATTGTTCTATTTGGTAAACTTTTTAACCACTAGTTATCCCAAGTTAACCACAAGTCCGGGTAGGCTTGTCCCAAAAAATTAACGCTTCAAAAGTCGCATTCTACATTTGTTGAAACGAAATCAAGTCAATTCAACAATGTTCATGAATAAGTTAAAATTAACTCTCCTGATGTCTCTGGCCGCTTTAAGCTATGAGACACAAGCGCAAAGCCCAACAAGCGCTGCTTTAAATTTCAATGTTTTTACAAAGGGCGACGCATCGCTTAGCAGCCACGAAAGCGAAGGTCCAATTGCAATTGGTGGTAACCTGAGCACAAGCCAGTATCAGATCAGTTTTGAATCGCGGCTGGGTGTTTACAAGGTAAAGGATTTGTCAATCGGTCTCGCAGTAAGGGGAGGCGTAAAGTTAGGTAGCGGAGCATTGATGGTAAATGGAAACAATTACGTTAAAATCGGTAACTGTACCCCATCGGAATCTGACGTTAATACAGTAAAAGTCTGGTACAAGGACAACAACAACGCGACATCTACCATCCATATTACCGGCTCAGATAAAGGGTATAGCTCTGAACCGATGATTAAAATCAATGCTAACGTAGGAACTTTCAAATTAGATGCAGACAACATTACAAATCCGGTTTGTGAAAACGTATTTACGCAGGGAGCAAATCCTATCGATATAGAGGGTGCGTTCGCTAAATTTGACGCAAGGTCCAAACAACTCGCAGCCATGGAGGACAACTTGCCCATCCGCGATCAGAATGGAAAGATCAACCAGGATGCGAAAATCGGACCGTATCTTAAGACATCAGATATCCAGAGCAACCCCAAAATTATCGTAGATCCGGGTAAGATCAATGTACTTACAGTATCTGCAGAGGTATGGCAAATTATATCAAATTCTAATGTGGAAGGGTTCCCAAGCGGATTTCAGCAAGGTACTACTTCATATAATGGCAACTTTGGTCTGATTGTGAACATTGTCAATTATGATGCGTTTGCAGCGAAAGGACAGGATTTGAAATTCCCACAGTTTGGAGGTATTTCTTCTGACAAAGGTGGATTGGTTTTATAT
>DASYHR010000535.1:0-1979 GCA_035998385.1 Dyadobacter sp.
CAAAGGAGTCCATTTCCAGTATCTCCATGCAGTAGTAGACGTTAGCGTACCGTTTCCGATTTTGATATCAGCATTCACAGAAACACCTCCAAGCTGGTTGTCTGCTTTCGACGGCGTGTCCAGATCTAACTTACGTTCGAAAGCACTTTTGTAAGGAATCGTGTATCCAAGGTCAGCAATGATATTATCGAACTGGCGATATGCGGCTCTTTTCGTAGTTACTACACCAGCTACCGGCCATCCGTAACCTGTAGGTTTCTGATCAGAAATATCTCCGATTACTGTGATATTTACATTGTCATTCGGCTTATAAAGCAACTGACCTCTTACACCGATGTTGTTGATATCGTTGATCGGCAATTGCGTATGTTCATTGTAGAAAGTACCGTTACGCTGTGTTCCTGTGAAAGAAACACGTGCAGCCAGTTTCTTGCTTATAGGGCCTGTCAGAGAAGCTTTTGCCTGAACAAAACCCAGATTTCCATAACTCAACTCAAAACTTGCACCCGGATCGAAACTTGCATTACGTGTGGTAATATTGAAGGCACCCGCCGTTGTGTTTTTACCGAAAAGTGTTCCTTGTGGTCCGCGCAATACTTCAACTCGTTCAATATCAATAAAATCCAAAGCTGTGGCAGCCGGACGTGCATAGTATACACCGTCTACATAAAATCCTACACCCGGATCAATACCGTCATTGGTCAAGCCGTAAGTTGATCCTAAACCACGTATATTCAAAGTTGTATTACGTGCGTTGGAAGCGTACAACTGTACAGTGGGAACCAGTTCCTTCAAACGGTTTACGTTGAATGCACCTGCATCTTCTGCACGCGTTCCGCCGATCACCGTGATAGGAATTGGCACATCCTGAGCCGATTCCTGACGACGACGTGAAGAAATCACTACATCGTCTAACTGGGTATTGTTGGGGTCAAGCAGAATCTCTACTTTTTTATCATTGATCACAACTTCCTTTTTCAGGTAGCCTATATAGGTTACGATCAGGGTGAATGGAAGTGTTTGTCCTGTAACGAGTTCGAACTCTCCATTCGCATCCGTTACGTCGCCATTGGTAGTTCCCTTGATGGTAATGGTTGCTCCGATGAGTGGTTCGTTGGATTTAGAATCCAATATTTTACCGGTAACATTGGCATTAATCAAAGTTCTGTCCTGTGCTGATAGTAACAGCGGAAAGATCAATGCCGTCAGGAGGAAAGCTGACTTAAGAACTTGTTTCATTTTGGTGGTGTTTTTGGTGGTATTTTTTCTTCTCTGTTTGTGTTGACCGGCTGTGGTGCCGGCCGGCATCTTCACGCCTCAGCGTAATTCTTTTATTGTGGTGCTAACAACAGCAACAGGAAGCGGAGTGAAGTAACTGTCTTTTCATAAATGCTAATTTATCTTGATTGTCATGCAAATGTACAATCAAGTTTGATATATACTATATAAAATTGATAGATTTTATAGGTATCGATTTTGCAAAAACATATTTAACTGAATACCAGATATTTACACAACATAAATATTTTACACAAACATGCAGAAATGCTAAAAACAAGCTAATAAAGAGTGTAATCCGGGAGATATTTAACACAACCCGTTATGGTATTTAAACCATATTCATATTAAAAACACCAGGTCAAACATCACAAATCGGTTACAATTTTCTCAAAGAACGGGGTTTACCAGCGCCGCAAATTCTTTGGGTTTGCATCGCCTCAGGTCGAAAGAAATGCAGTAATTTGCCATTCAATCCGGTTCTCTTTCCGGACGGGCTTCGGAAGATGGGATATTATAAAAACTAACCTTTATGAAAATTACTTTAACGCTCGCTGCCACATTCACAGCCTGCCTGACTGCTTTCGGACAAGAAAGCAACAATAGCAAACTTTGGTATGACAAACCGGCCAAATACTGGGTGGAAGCTCTCCCGGTAGGAAACGGACGTATCGGAGCGATGGTGTTTGGAGGCGTGGAGA
>DASYHR010000537.1:0-2684 GCA_035998385.1 Dyadobacter sp.
GTATCTGGCAATTAAATATGGTGTAACACTGGCAGCTGGCACAAATTATACGACATCCACTTCCGCTGTGATTTGGGATGCTACAGCAAATACTGCCTATCACAATAACATCGCCGGAATCGGTAACGATTTCCGTTCAGCCTTACATCAGAAGCAAAGCCGCAGCCAGCGTAACAACGACAACAATTCAGCCAGAAATCAGGTTGTAATTGGTTTGGGTGAAATTGCTGCAACAAATTCTGATAATAACAACGCGCTTACTGACGGGCAGTTCCTCGTATGGGGGGATAACGGCTTGCTAACGCCAATGAACGGAAATACGGCAAGTACATTTACTACCATTAGTTATGGAGGAGGAACGAGCAATGGTCGCCGTGTTAACCGTGTATGGAAGGTTCAGAATACAGGTGTGCCGTCAGAGTTGCAAGTTGTGTATGCAAAGGCGGCCGTGGGGACGACCACACTGCCTACAGCTGATATTTGTGCTGATTATGTAATTCTGTTTTCATCTGATCCTACTTTCACATCAAACGTGACTGCGTTGCCGCTTACGTCGTCGGAAGACAATTTAAACTACGAAGCTCTAACGACTTTCCCTGACGGTGTGAGTTATTTCACTTATGCGAAAGTAACTCCGATCACCACCGGCACAGTTTATCTGCCTGAGGTTACAGAGGAGACTACTCAGTATATAGATAACTGTGCTACGACTGCCTGGACGTATTTCCGGAACAGTGCAGATGCTTCACTGAAATTATTCGCTACAACAGGGCTGACCACAACAGTATTGAGCAATCTGACTGTAACGATCACTCCCGAGGGTGTGAATTACGAAGAGGGGGGCAAGCAGACAAACCTGATGCCACGTATCACAACTGTGACCAACGCATTGGGAGGAACTTTCCCTGCTGCCAAAGTGCGGATCTATTACAGCACGGCTGAGCAGGCCGCAACCAATATATCCGGCGCGCAGACCAACGGCTGGTTCAAATACGAAGGTCCTGCAGAAGATGTAGTTGCAAACGTTTATGCAACAGGATCTCTTGACGGTACAAAAGCAGTCGCCCTGACGCCGAGTGCAACTGGAGTTGAAAACGGAGTGAACTATGTTGAGTTCGACAATATCACTTCATTCTCTTCATTTGTATATCTGTCATCGACAGAATCTGCTTTGCCTGTAACGTTGACTTACTTCAATGCTAGGAAAGAAGCCAATGTTTCAAGTCTGACATGGGGAACAACGGAAGAGGTAAACAACACAGGTTTCGAAATCCAGAGAAGTGCCAATGCACGTGACTGGAATGCGATTGGCTTCGTGGAAAACCAGACAGCCGGCGGAAACAGCAAAGGTGCACTTAGTTACAACTTTGCCGATGTTACTCCGCTTAAAGGCACCAACTACTACCGTCTGAAACAAATTGATACTGACGGGTCCTACCTGCTGAGCTCAATAGTTTCGGTCCGTTTTGAAAATGGTAAAGATAAGCTGTTCGTATATCCGAATCCGGTTGTGAATGGTAAGCTTACATTGAGCCTGCCTGAGACTGGCCTGTATACGCTGCGCGTTTACAATGTATCCGGAGTTGAAGTGCTGAATGTGAAACAGGCTGAAAGCACTGTGGATGTAAGCAAACTCGCAACAGGTATGTATGTGATGAAAGTTACTTATGCTAATGGAGAGACGCATAACAAGTCTTTCGTAGTGAAGTAATTATCAGGTGATAATAAATAACAACCCCGGCAGATCGTATGATTTGCCGGGGTTTTCGTTGTTGCAGTTCCTTGTGTTTGCGGCAGCAGCAATAAAAAATACACCTGACGCGTGTTTCGCAGTCAGGTGTATTTTTAAACAGTAAATAGATTCTATATATACCTAAGTCAGATCAAAATATGCGTTTTACAAGCTGATCCAATCGGATGATAGCGAGTGTCAAGCGAGTTGCATGCCGGTCATATGATTGGCGAGAGCGATAATGTTATTCACTTTTGCCTTCTTGAAAATGTTGGATTTGATCGTACTGATGGTAGATATCTTCTTTCCCATTTCCTGTGCGATAAGTGACGTTCTCATACCTCTGACCAACAACTTCGCCACTTTAACCTCAGTGGGAGTGAACTGAACTTTCCTTTCGCTCAACTTCCCTGGTTTAAAGGCCAATAGTTGCAAAGCCATCTGATTGTCAAGGTAACGTCTGTTCGCTCCAATGGATACAAAACACTCTTTCAAATCACTTTCATCGAAATTGTCAGGCAGGTAGGCGTCAATTTCTTCTTTAAATAAAGTGATGATATAGTCAGGAGAATCCTGATAATCATAAAGGACTATTTTACAAGTCTTATATGCACCTTTTATTCGTCTTATTAAATTTAAAATGGCTTTATCCTGTTTATTTCCCAGTCTGATAAAACATGTAAGATTGTCATTTTTATATTCAGTCAATGACAAGTCATCAAACGATGCCATTTCGATGAAGCTGAATTTAGAGATGTCAGATTGAATAGTTTTTTTTATTCCTGTTCTGAACATCGGTCTCTCATCAATGATAACCATCAATTGGCGGGTATTCTCGTTGTTGTAGTGCATAGATTTTAAATTTTAAGTTTTTAGAGTGGATTAATATCAGAAGTTTTCGGACGATATTTGATGGTCACAATTTCTTTAATTATTTCGATATATAGGGGTT
>DASYHR010000543.1:0-11172 GCA_035998385.1 Dyadobacter sp.
AACGGGCGTAACTGTGGAGTTATATTCCTTGTAATAAAAAACGTCATTGTTGGTAACCTTGCCCATAAGGCTTGCCAGGTTGGTGGCGGAACTTACGTAACCTCCGCCATTGTAACGCAAATCAAGGATCAGTGAATTAACACCGGCGCTTTTGAACTTTGCAAAAATATTATCAAGCTTTTGGTCATATGCCTTGGAACCACTTACACTATCAGGACCGGGAACAAACTGGTGATAAACAATGTAACCGACCTTGTTTGAACCGTTCTGGTACAATGTGTCAAAATGAATGGGATCTTCCTGTAATTCCAGCTTGGCAGCCGTGCGTTGTGTTGTCCCTTCCGTAATTACTCCTGCATCTGTGACAGTACCAACTGTAAATTTGAGTGGTCCGTCACCTCTCAGCAGGGTTGTGTAATTGGATGTGGTAAGTTTCTGGTCATCAATGTGCGTAAAAATATCACCTCTTTTGAAACCCGCTTTCGCTGCCGGAGAACCCGGAAGTATGTACAAAACAATCCCTACCACATTGGTGCTTCCTGATGGATATATCACTAGGCGGTAATCCAGACCGGTCGTTTTTGTCTTTCCATTCAGTGATGACGTCAGTTCATCAGCACTTTCCTGAATCCATGAAAAGCGGTCTCCATTCGGATTGCTGGTACGGTCGTATTTGTACAACAGCGAGGAAAAATAATCCGACGGACCCATGGTCATATCAGTATTTGCCGGGAGTTTATCATTCCAGTAGTACCAATATTGCATGTTGGAAAGGATCCATTCATTGGTTTTACTATCCGTCGCCGGATCTACCGTTTTATCTTTACAGGCGTATAGCAACGGCAACAATGCCAGCGCGATTACAATTCTTTTCAATAGCATTTTTCTATGCATTAAAATGTATAAAAACATCAGAAATAATATCACATGCAGCATTCATCTGTTCTTCATTAATTACTAACGGTGGAGCAAATCTAATCTTGTTGCCATGTGTGGGTTTACATAACAAACCTTGTTCCATCATTTTGTAACAAAGATTCATAGCAGTCGGGCTGTCTTCTGTGTCTCTGATCACAATCGCGTTCAATAATCCCTTTCCTCTGACGAGTTCGATCAGGTTACATTGGTTTTGCAACGCTTCCATTCTGGATCGGAAAAGTGCGCCCATGGCTTCTGCATTGTCGGCAAGGTTCTCATCTTCTACTACCTGTAGGGCTGCTATCGTAACTGCGCAGGCAAGAGGATTGCCGCCATAGGTAGAGCCATGTTCGCCCGGAGCAATTGTAAGCATTACTTCATCGTCGGCCAGAGCCGCAGATACCGGCATTGTTCCTCCCGAAAGCGCCTTACCCAATACTAAAATATCAGGTTTTACATTTTCCCAATCGCAGGCCAGTCGTTTTCCTGTTCTACCAATTCCCGTTTGTACTTCGTCAGCAATAAAAAGAACATTGTATTGGGTGCAAAGGGCACGTACACCCTTGAGGTAACCTTCTTTCGGAACCACGACTCCCGCTTCACCCTGAATCGGCTCAACCATAAAACCCGCAATATCCGGATCCGCCCGGAAAGCATTTTCGAGGGCATCCAGGTCATCGTAAGGGATGATCAGCATACCAGGCAGAAAAGGACCGTAGTCATTTGTACTTGAAGGATCTGTAGACGAAGAAACCGCCGCGAGCGTGCGGCCCCAGAAATTGCCGGAAGCATATACGGTTTTGGCCTTATCGGGCTCAATACCTTTTACCTTGTAAGCCCATTTACGAGTTAATTTAAGTGCAGTTTCTCCTCCTTCAACTCCGCTGTTCATCATCAACACCTTGTCATAGCCGAAGTATTCGCAAAGGTATTTTTCACATTCACCCAGTTTATCATTGTAAAAGGCCCGTGAGGTTAGTGTCAGTTTTTGTGCCTGATCGATCATCGCCCGTACAATTGCCGGATGACAATGTCCCTGGCTCACCGCACTGTATGCAGAAAGAAAATCCAGATATTGTTTTCCGTCCACATCCCATACATGCACGCCCAATCCGCGGGAAAGAACCACCGGCATAGGCTTGTAATTATGAGCTCCATAACGGTATTCGAGTTCTATTGCCTGTTGCGCTGCGTTCATGAAAGTAGTATCGGAGTGATGAGCCATTAAATATACGCTTTTGAAATGAAGTTGGATTTGATAAGTAAAAATACTGAAAACGTTATTGATAATCAGATTTGGGCATGTCTAATGCATTAAGTTACAAAATGATTATATTTGTTAGACATCGTTTTCGTTGTTAACTCAAACTTTAGATTAACATGAGGTATAGTTAATCGCTAAGCAGAAATATGTATGAAGTTACAATATATCGCAGATAGCAAAGGTGTTACGACTGGTGTTTATATTCCTATATCTGAGTGGGAAAAGATGAAAATCAGGTTTGAAGGAATAGAGGATGAAGAGACAGATAGTATCCCTCAATGGCATAAAGATATCGTTCTAGCTCGTCTTGAACAGGCTGAAACGAAAACAGAATCCATTCTGGATTTTGATGTTGCCATGAATGAGTTAGAGGGAAACAGCTGATGTACCGGGCTGGGATACTATCGGCTGCAAGTGCTGATATTCAGGAAGCAGTTTCGTGGTACAACGAAGAGCAACCAGGACGGCGCTTTATCAGATTTGTCAGAGCAAAAGTCCTCAGGATACTGCGTAATCCTCAAATATACGTTATCCGATACGCCGAAGTGCGTACTGCAATACTGGCCGTTTTTCCATTCATGATTCATTTTAAAATCGTTGAAAATACAAAAACTGTACTTATTCTGGCGGTGTTACATGTTGGTCGAAATCCTGCCATGTGGCAGAGTAGAGCATAATTAATGGATTTTTTAGTAATTCATTGCTTTCTCTGCTCTACCTTTGCAACAGAATCTCATAGGGGTGCCCAACCTAACGGGCTGAGATCATACCCATACAACCTGATCCGGGTAATGCCGGCGTAGGGAGAGAAAGCTTAAATGACAAGAATACGAAGGTTGAGATACCTTCAGCTCAATACCATTCTTAGCTGTTATCGAACTTTTATTTTAATCATCAAGGATAGGTGGCCCCTGCCTGTTCGTAACCATTTGATCGCTATGCGAAACGTTACGGCCTATCTGTTTGTGCTGTTATTCATCAGTATCTCCCATGTCTGGGCGCAAAAAACAATTTCAGGGAAAATAACCGATGCTGCTGATGGGAAGCCACTTCCCGGTGCAACAGTGCGTGCTGGTGAAATCCGCGGTACTGCTACCGACAAGGAAGGGAATTTCTCCCTCAAAGACATTGCTGAAAATATCACTGAGCTTCAGGTTTCCTATGTAGGTTATCAGTCTCAGAAGCTGGTACTGGAAGCAGGAAGCAAAACGCTCAATATCCAACTCGTAAAAAGCACTTACCAGGCGGACGAAGTGATCATTAATGCCACCCGTGTGAATGATAAAACGGGTATGGCTTATACCAATGTCAATGCTGAAGCAATTGCAAAACAGAACCTTGGACAGGATTTGCCAGTGCTTTTGAACTTTACACCTTCATTGGTGAGTACAAGTGACGCCGGCGCGGGTGTAGGTTATACAGGAATTCGTATTCGTGGATCGGATGCAACACGAATCAATGTGACAGTGAATGGTATTCCATATAATGACGCGGAAAGTCAGGGTGTGTTTTGGGTCAATATGCCTGATTTCGCCTCTTCGGTAAGCAGTATTCAGGTACAGCGTGGGGTGGGTACTTCCACCAACGGGGCTGGTGCTTTTGGAGCTAGTGTGAATATCAGTACCAATACATTCAGGGAAGAAGCATATGCTGAACTTAATAACTCAGCAGGCTCTTTCAATACGTTTAAAAATACGATTAAACTCGGAACAGGTTTGATCGACAACAAGTTTTCTGTAGACGGACGGTTATCCCGAATTTCATCCGATGGTTTTGTTGACAGAGCTTCTTCCAACCTTCATTCATACTATCTTTCGGGAGCCTATTATGGCAAAAAGAGTTTTGTAAGAGCGAATGTATTTTCGGGGAAAGAAAGAACGTATCAGTCGTGGAATGGCGTGCCGGAAGCGAAGCTGAGAGGGGATCGTCAGGGAATTTTAGATTACATCAGTCGTAATGAATTAGGAGAAGCGGATGCAGAGAATTTGTTGAACTCGGGAGAAAGAACTTATAATTCGTATACCTATAAAAACGAAGTTGACAATTACCGCCAGGATCACTACCAGCTTGTTACTTCCCACACATTAAGCGATAAGGTTACATTGAATTTAAATGCATTTCTGGTGAGAGGGCTGGGACACTATGAGCAGTTTCGCGCCAATGACAAATACAGCAATTACAACCTGCCCAATGTTGTAACGGGCGTTGATACGTTGAAACGAACAGATATCATTCGCAGAAGATGGCTGGATAATTACTTTTACGGGACCACATTTTCTCTGGACTACAATAGTTTCAAAAAGCTGACTGCCAGTTTTGGAGGAGGTTGGAATCATTACGATGGCGATCATTACGGACAGATTATCTGGGCACGTAATGCGGGTGCTATTTCCAGCGAACATCAATATTATGACAATAAAGGTGTAAAAAAAGATTTCAACTTATATGGAAAGGTATATTACCAATTTACGGATAAGCTGAACGGGTTCGGCGATATACAGTACCGCGCAGTAAGTCATGCGATTCATGGCAGAGACAATGACCAGGTACTGCATGCGGTGGATCAACAATATCATTTTTTGAATCCTAAAGCGGGGCTTACGTATCAGGCCACTCCGCAGACGTCTGTGTATGCATCATACAGTTTGGGTAACAGGGAGCCTAATCGTGACGATTTTACATCTGCAACTACTCAACTATTTCCGAAAAATGAGACCATGCATAATGTGGAAGCGGGTGTGCGTACGCAAAAAGGTAAATGGGCATTTGCGGCTAATTATTATCTGATGAACTATACCAATCAGCTTGTACTTACCGGGCAGATCAATGATGTTGGTAATGCCATCCGTGTCAACGTTCCTGAGAGTTACCGGATGGGCGTAGAGCTGGAGGGTGCAGTGGTATTTAATCAATATCTCAAATGGAATGCCAATGTTACTTTCAGCAGAAACAAGATCAAAGATTTTACGGAGTACGTGATTGACTACGACACCTACGAGTACCGGACGATCAGTCATGGTCAGACAGATATATCATTTTCTCCGAATGTAATCGGTGGGAGCCAGTTTACTTTCAGCCCTAAGAAGAATATTGAATTGGCTTTGCTGAGTAAATATGTGAGTAAGCAATATCTGGACAATACTTCGGACGAAAGCAGAAAGCTGAATGCATATTTTACCAATGATATCAGATTGACCTGGTCCGTTCAGCCAAGCTGGATGAAGGAAATTTCTTTCAATGTATTGGTCAACAATATCTTCAACGAGAAATATGAGTCGAATGGTTATACCTATGGTTTCTTTGCCGGAGGTGTCCAGACCAGAGAGAATTTTTACTTCCCACAGGCCGGGACGAACTTTTTGGTAGGGGTTAATTTCAAATTTTGAGTTTAAACGCAGAGTTGTACAGAGTTTACGCTGAGTTTCGCGGAGTTTTTATAATTCTGTGAGATGATGAGTAGACTCCGGGATGAAGAATTTGATTTACCTGGCAGTTGTAAGAAAATAAGAGTTGAAATGATAATAAATGATCTACCTCAGCGAAACCCTGCGCCTAACTCCCAATAACTCTGCGTTTCAAATAAGCAGTATTCTCCGGAATGCTCAACTGTTTAATATTTGGAAAATGTGTATATTTAGCTTAAAATCAGCTCGCTGAGCTTTGCTAAATCATTCATTTTATGCAAACAACATATTATATCAAAGCAAGTGAGGTCAATACAAGCCTTATCGCTGATATTAAAAATCAGTTTGAGGGAGACGAGGTGCTAACAATTATTGTTTCGTCTGAAGGGTCGGATAAGAACGTTGATCCAGTAACCCGGTTTTTGGAACTGGAAAAACAATATCCTCCCCAAAGAATATCAGGAGATACTGATTTCAAATCCATCGTCAACGAAATGAACGACTGATTGTGGAGTATTTCGATTCTGATGTAATCTTTAATTTTTTGGTAATCCAGGATCCTGTAAAACACAGCGAATCCAGAACTCTCGTATTTGACGCAATAAGCAAATCTTCTTTTACTACTTCAACTTTGACTATTCAGGAGGTAGGTTATGGTCTTGCGAGATTTGGTCTTTCAAATGATGAGATTGAAAGTAAGGTTTCCTTTCTCTCCTCGCTTGCTATTGCAGTTGTGACGCAGGATAATATAGTGAGAGCGCTATATCTCGCTAAAAAGATTGGCTTTAAGCATATTAACGATTGTGTTCATACTGCTGTGGCAGAAAGCCTTGCTCCCTCTAAATTCTACACCTATAACAGTTCTGATTTCAGGAAGATACAGAAGTATGCAACTATAGGGATTTCTATATTGTAGAAATTTTGACTGGTAAATGAAGAACCCTGCTCATCCGCTTTACCTATCTATCTACTTTCTGGTTACCTTTGCGCCATGAATCTGAAAAATGACCTTTTATTACGTGCTGCACGGGGTGAGAAAACCGAGCGCACTCCTGTTTGGATGATGCGTCAGGCAGGCCGTATTTTGGCTGAATACCGCGCAGTTCGTGAGAAAGCAGGTAGTTTTATCAAACTGGCGACCACGCCTGAAATGGCAGCGGAAGTGACTTTACAGCCTGTAGATTTGCTGGGTGTGGATGCAGCTATTATTTTCTCTGATATTCTGGTAATACCTGAAGCCATGGGATTGCCGTACGAGATGATTGAACAACGCGGTCCGGTTTTTCCAAGAACTGTACATACCATTGCTGATCTAAATTCACTGCACATAGCAGAGCCCGAAGTGGACCTTAAATATGTGATAGATGCAATCAAACTGACCAAAGACGGACTAGCAGATCGTGTTCCTTTGATCGGTTTTGCGGGTGCTCCGTTCACTATCTTCTGTTACATGACTGAAGGGAAGGGGTCAAAAACATTCTCTGTAGCCAAAAAACATTTATACGCAGATCCTGAATTCTCGCATTTGCTACTTCAGAAGATAACGGATAGTACAATTTTATATCTTAAAGCTCAGATCCGGGCAGGTGCCGACCTTGTCCAAATCTTCGATTCATGGGCAGGTATTCTGTCACCCGAACAATACAATGTATTCTCGCTGCCTTATATCAAACAGATTTGCGATGCGATTACTGAAGTTCCCGTAACTGTTTTTGCCAAAGGAGCATTTTTCGCAAGAGAAGCTATCTCACAATTGAACTGCTCAGTTGTAGGTCTTGACTGGAATATGGACATCGCCGAGTCCCGAAAACTGATCCCCAACAAAACACTTCAGGGAAATCTTGATCCTTGTGTATTGTATGCATCTTATGATCAGATCAGACTGGAAGTGAAAAAGATGGTGAACCAGTTCGGTACACAGCGCTATATTGCCAATCTGGGGCACGGAGTATATCCTGATACAAATCCGGATAAAGTACGTTGCTTCATCGAATCGGTGAAGGAGTTTTCTTCTTAGATAGAAAAGGGACACAGAGAGCCACAGAAATGTGGATGTAATCACGCAAAGACGGAAAGAAACAAAACGCAAAGGCCGCAAAAAAACTTAAAACCTTTGCGAATTTACTTCTCTACTTTGCGTGAAATATTTGTAAAATCACACAAAGACTCTGTGGCCCTCTTTTAATAACTCTGTGCTCCTCTGTGTACCTCGGTTATATTTTAAAGGCTTGTATCATTAATCCCGTCAGAGATGCAATATTGGTAGTCCAGGAGGATTTATAAGGTAATTCGAAGTGCTGTCAGGTACGCAACGTTATGTACCTGACGGCACTTCAAGGAAATTTCCTTCAATATATTCTACCGAAATTTCGTCCCTATGGGACTTGAATAGTTTCGTTTGATATTCTTCCTTTTTAGCAGTTTAATCCAGACGGTATAAAATGTCTACCCCAAAACAAAAATGCGTTTTCCTTGATAGAGATGGCGTTTTGAACGAAGAACTTGGAGATTATATCACCAAAATCGACGATCTCATCATCCCTGAGGGCGTTCCGGAAGCGCTCAAAGCCTTAAAAGCTGCGGGTTATTTACTGATTGTGATTACGAACCAGGCAGGAATTGCCAAAGGTTTATACAGTCCGGAACTGGTGTATGACATACATGAGAAGATGCAGGAAGCATCCGGTTATGTAATGGATGATCTGTACTTCAGTCCTTATCATCCTGACTTTTCGGGTAAGTCTTTATCCAGAAAACCCGATTCCTTATTGATCGAAAAGGCGATTGCAAAATATAATATTGATGCAGCCCAATCCTGGATGGTGGGCGACCGCGGCAGAGATATGCTGGCAGGGAAAAAAGTGAATTTGCACACCATACAAATCTTGTCAGAGCACGAAACCCTGGTTGGAGATCACGGTGTGGCAAATTTGGCAGAAGCCGCTGAAATTATTCTGAATCAGGTTTATTAAACCTTTTCAACCTGAGCAGGAGCAGCTTTCTGAACTGATCCGTATGCAGGGCAGGCATGTTTTGTACATGAAGCGAAAGCCATTGTGCCGGCAACTGCAAGAAGGAAGAATAATTTTCTCATCAGTATCAAATGTTAGATGTGACTGTAAAGTTATTAAAAATAATTCTTTGAATGAGTGTTTTAGTTCTACTAATAACGAACTCATTCAAAGAACTTTATACAACTAATCAGATTTTTGTTTCTATCAGCTCCTCAACCTGTTCCGCAGGCTCGTCTTCTTTTTGATCTTTTATATCAGGCGAAACATAGGATTCATCCTTGAAACCCAGAATTCTCAGCATTGAATCGCTGTTTTGTTCCGTAGCAAAAACACGCGTAGTGATGCGTCCTTCCTCGTCACGATCCACAAGTACATGTTTCGGTGCAGGGATCAGGCAATGCTGAATTCCGCCATATCCACCCAGCGATTCCTGATACGCTCCGGTATGGAAAAACCCGATATACTGCGGTTCATCGTCTTCATATATAGGCATATACAAATCCGCGCTATGCATTTCACTGTTATAGAAATCCTGTGAATCACAGGTCAATCCACCAAGGTTAACCTTTTGGTATGGGGCATCCCAGTTATTGATCGGCATCATGATATACTTCTGGTTCATTCCCCATGAATCAGGAAGCTGCGTGATAAATGAGCCATTGATCATATACCAAAGCTCTTTATCATTCTGAAGTTTTTTGTCAATCACCTCGTAAATTACCGCCCCGCTTTCTCCCACAGTGTAACTACCGAACTCAGTGAAAATGTGAGGTGCAGGAACGTTGTTCTTGTTACAAATCCATTGAATATTCTCAACGATCTCGTCGATCATCTGCTGGTAATCGTAGCCTGTAGACAAGGAAGTCTGGATCGGAAGACCGCCACCGATATCGATAGAATCAAGATCAGGACAGATTTTCTTCATTTCGCAATACTTGAACATGAAGCGTGTTAATTCACTCCAGTAGTAAGCGCTGTCCTTGATACCGGTATTGATAAAGAAGTGAAGCATTTTTAGCTTGAACTTCGGATTTGGCGCTATTTTATCCTTATAAAGCTCGTTGATGTCGTTGTAACGGATACCAAGGCGGGAGGTATAGAATGCGAAATTTGGCTCCTCGTCAGTAGCAATACGGATCCCCAGATTCATCGAATCAGCTGTAACCAATTTCTCGTAAGCTTCGATTTCACGAAGGTTATCCAGAATGGGAATACAGTTGAACCCTTCATTGATCAGTTCGCTCAGGTATTGCGTGTAAAGCGGACGTTTGTATCCGTTAGCCAGAATATAGGTGGATTTGCTCACCTTCCCACGTCTGTACAACTCACGAATAATAGGAATGTCGAAAGAAGAAGAGGTTTCCAGATGGACATTATGCTTCAGTGCTTCTTCCAGTACAAAACTAAAATGAGATGATTTGGTACAATAACAATAGGTATAACTTCCCTTGTAATTATGCCTCTTGAAAGCATTTTTAAAGAACATATTCGCGTTTCCGATATGTTCTCCGATCTTCGGGAGGTAATTTAGTTTTAACGGCGTACCATGCTCCTTGATGATGTCCATCAATGGTACATTGTTGAACAGCAATTCATTATTGTCAACGTTAAATTCCATAGTTGGAAACTCGAACGTTTGCTGAATCAGGTCAATGTAGCTTTTCATTTAGTATCGTTTGCGGTCTGCTGTTTAAAATGGTGAGTAACTGAGTACAATAAGGATAGAACTTTTTTTTGCTCCTCTTTAGTGCCCTCACACAATCGATTTATTAAAATGATAATATACCGGATTGCGATTTGAGAAAAAGGTCGGAAAATTGCTTAGAATCTATGTCAATTCCAAACATCACCGTGTGATAAATCATTCCCTGATCCCGTGTTTATGATGAGAATCAAATCACTCATCCTTCAAAACTCTTCACTTATCCCATTTTACTTGTCGATCAGTAAGTTGCCGGGCTACTTTCGCCAGCGATTCCTGATGTATGTGTGAGCTATCAATTTCAGCTCATAAATTGTGTCAGGCTTTTCTTTCATATAAATATTATTGGAAAAATTATATATGAGTCAATCTCCGTTTTAGTGGGTTTTGAAAAACCAGACCTGAAATGGAGAAAATATTATTTAATATTGAAATAGTTGTGTGCTGATTCACAGTAGATTATCCTGCGTTTTGTTTTGCAGGTACGTCAAGAAGATTAAAATGAGATTGCTCTTTTTGAAAACTTAAAATATTTTGAAAGTTTCCATAGTTTTTATCATTCGAAAACTACAACTTTGCGGAGTGAAAGAGAGAATTGTAAAATCAGCATTAAATCTGTTTTGGCGCTATGGGATTCGTAGCGTAACCATGGACGATATTGCCAAAGATCTGGGTATCTCCAAAAGAACCATTTATCAACATTATTCTGACAAAGAAGCCATTCTTAAAGTGGTGATTCAGGAAGAGCTTAGTACGCAACAATGTGAGATGGCACAATTGGATGAAATAGGAAATCCTATTGACCAGATGATTGAGGCCACCGATCAGATGAGGGTTGCGATGGCTAATATGAATCCGGCTTTAATTTAT
>DASYHR010000546.1:0-2592 GCA_035998385.1 Dyadobacter sp.
AACTCCTATGAGCCTATTGTCAGATTTTTCAATGAAGCTGCTACTGATCCGTTTGTTCGCGAAATTCACGTATCCCTTTATAAAATCAGCCCCAATTCTTTCATTTTAAACTCGCTCATCAGCGCGGCAAGAAACGGGAAAAGGGTTACCACATACATCGAACTGAATAGCAAGATGGATGCATACGAAAATCTGCAATGGTCAAGAAGTATGCGGGATGCCGGCGTCAAGATTATACTGAGCGCCCCGGGGTTGAAGGTTCATGCAAAAATGGCGCTGGTAAAGCGTAAGTTGCAGAAAGGGTGGGAGCGTTATGCTTTTTTGAGTACAGGAGGATTTTACAAACTTACGAGCAGGGAAATCGTGGACCATGCTTTGCTGACAAGTCACAGGGAGCTTACGAATGAGGTAGAACTGCTTTTCGGTTACTTGTATACACAGGATGAACCCAAAAAGTATAAATACCTTCCTTTTAATAACCTCATGGTTACGCAGTTTAACCTGCAGAAAAAGCTTGTCGACCTGATTGACCGCGAAATGGCAAATTGTAATGCTGGATTGAGATCTTTTATTACGATTAAAGTAAATCAACTACAGGATCATATCCTGATCGATAAATTGTACCAGGCGGGGCACGCCGGTGTGCCGGTGCACATCATCATCAGTGAAAGTTGTAGTCTGATTTCAGGACTGCCATCATTGAGTGACAATATCACTGTCAGTCGCCACATGGATAGATATACTGAGAATACACGGATATTTCAGTTTGGAAACCGGGGAAATGACGAGATTTATCTGTCGTCGTGCGACTGGACATACCGGAATTTACACCGTCGTATTGATGTATGTTTTCCGATTTTGGACGAAAGTGTAAAGGGTCAGATACGCCAGGTGTTGCGAAACTACTTTAACGACAATCAGAAGTCTGTGAGGTTGGATCTTTATCAGAATAACTTGAGAATTACCGATGACAGTCGCGTGAAAGTGCGAGCTCAGGAGGCCAACTATAAGATGGTTGAGCGTTTGGAAAAAGGCGGAATATCTCGTTAATAGGGATGTCAATAAAACGGTTGAAAATTTTTTAAAGGTGTTAGATTTACAAAAAGTGCTTTTCGGATTAGTGAGTACACTTTCTTCTACAATGTCCTGTCCTCAATAGTTATAATTTACTCGAATCCCCAAAACAGCGCTTGGGCTATTAACTGTATGTGAGTATATTTGAGCGTATATGATTGGTGCCCAATATATAAACATTGATAAAGTATGGGAATTGTAGAGCGACGCGAACGGCTTAAAATTCAGGTACGTTCAGACATCGTGAAGACTGCGAAGGACATCGCGCGTGAGGATGGGTGGACAGCAGTTTCCATCAGGAAAATAGCAGAGGTTATTGAATACAGCCCACCTATATTATACGAATACTTCGAGAATAAGGACAAATTGCTTGAAGCCATTCGTATAGAAGGTTTCGATTACCTACAGACTGAATTTGTCAAAATCAAGGATCATTTCAGTAACTCAGAGAAGCAACTCGTTGAAGTAGCACAGAGCATTTGGGTGTTCTCTCTTGCCAATCCGGAAGTATTTCAGGTTATGTTCAATATTGAAGGTGCCTTTTGTGACTCCAAGCGTGTGTACTCACAGGCTATGAACATTAAGGATAATCCTGTGTGGGAGATGATAGCAAGAGTAAGGCCTAAGGCAGCTGAACTTGTCACAAAAACCTACTATGAATGGTGGTGTCTCACCTACGGTTTCATCGCCATTACCATGACTACCCAGCCGCGTTATGCGCTGGCCCAGGCGGAAGGAATTTATATGGATAGCGTAAGGCGATTTATAAAGACTCTTCTGTAACCTGCTGAACAGACTGAGGGCGTACTTCTACTTTGCTTTGGTGGTAAACCAGTGAGCAAGGAGGTACGCTCTTTACAATCCAGGCGTTTCCGCCGATCACCGAATCTTTCCCGATTACAGTTTCCCCTCCCAAAATCGTAGCATTTGCATACACGACCACGTTGTCTTCAATAGTCGGATGGCGCTTTCGCGAAGCAAGAGATTTTGAAACGTGCGTCGCACCTAAGGTCACACCCTGGTACAACTTCACATGATTTCCAATATGTGTCGTTTCCCCGATCACTACACCAGTGCCATGGTCGATAAAAAATGAATGACCGATAATTGCATTAGGATGTATGTCAATCCCGGTTTGGCTATGGGCAAACTCTGTCAGCATACGCGGAAGAAGCGGAATGTGCAATTCGGCCAGAATATGAGCAATTCTATAAGTTGCAATTGCCATAAATCCGGGGTATAGCGCAATTACTTCTTCGATACCCACCGATGCCGGGTCATTGTCGGTAATGGCTTTAGCGTCCTGCAACAGCAAGTCATATATTCCAGGAATATTGGCGAATACGCGGTCGAGGGTTTCTTCTTTACTTTCAACGAGTTCCGGTAGTAATGGATCAAGCATGCAACTCAGTTTAATTCTCAACGATTCATATGCTTGCTGCAAATCTTTTGGCTTATCATTCTGTTGGCAGTCCTGGCTGATCGGGAACAAAAAATTGATCAGTTGTTGAATAAATT
>DASYHR010000186.1:0-7602 GCA_035998385.1 Dyadobacter sp.
AATCTATATCACTGTCGTTTCCCGAACGGCGCCGCTTATAAAAATGCCTAAGCTGACAGATATGACGCACCGGAGTGCCCAGCAGCTGCTCAAAAGTGCAGGTTTAGAAGAAGGTAATATTTCATACGTTCCCGATATGGCTCAAAATGCTGTTTTGCGCCAGATGTATAACGGTCGTGTGATCGAGCCGGGACAACCTATTGCCAAGGGCTCCAAAATTGACCTGGAATTAGGAGAGGGACTTGGAACTGCTCAGTTTGAGGCGCCGTCTGTATTAAATATGCCGTTGGATGAAGCTAAAATTGTCATCATAGGGGCCGGTCTGAAAATAGGACAGTTGATGGAAATACCGGCGGAAGAGGGGCAGGCAGGCGGAACTGTTGTGAAGCAAAATCCAGACGGAGGCAGTAATGTCAGAATCGGGGATATCATTGATTTGTGGGTTACTCCACAGGTAGCAGAACCTATAGAGAATGACAACACCCAGCAGCAATAGTTTGCATACACGTTTATTGGCAAGATCTTTCGTTCTGCTTTGGCTGATGCTTGGTACAGGGTTGGCCAGTTATGCTCAATTGCGGCTTGTGCCCTATACCGCTCAATCACAAGTTGATCAGGACAAAGGTGATAAGTCTGATGCCAGAGTATTAGCAAATGTCGCACTACCTTTTTTTGATGATTTTTCAACAGCAAAAAGAGGAACACCGGACACTACTTTGTGGATGAAAGGGAGTGGCGTATTTGTGAACAATACAATGACGCATAATCATCCATCGGTCAATGTAGCCACATTCGACGGGCTTAATGCGGCGGGCAGGCCCTATAATTTCACGAGTCCACTGGCTCAGAATTTTACGGATACGCTCACTTCAAAGCCCATAGACTTGTCGGCGAAGGCGGCAAAAGATTCAATATACATTAGTTTTTTCTGGTTAGGTAAAGGTTTGGGCGAGATGCCGGATTCAAGCGATTTTCTCAGGCTTGAATTTTTGGATAGAACGGGAACATGGATAAATGCCTGGCAGCAACAGGGATTTGAGCTGGATACCGTCTTCACCCAGACTTTTGTCAAGGTCACTAATGCGGCTATGTTCCATTCAGCATTTCAGTTTCGTTTTCGTTCTTATGGGCGTACTTCCGGTTCTTACGATATGTGGCATCTGGACTATGTTTATCTGAATGCAAACCGGACATTCAGAGACCGGTTCACGCCGGATTTAACGGTTCGGAATCCGTTAACCAGTTTGTTGAATGGATTTACAGCAATGCCCCTGAGTCATTACAGAAAAGCCGCCAGCACTTATAAAACATCGTCAGTAGCGGCGGAGGTGCTTAATCGGAATAACAACTTTAACATCTATACCTATAATTTTTCGGTCAGAGACGACTCTACGGGAGCAGTTTATTACCAGGCTCCTGTATCTGGCACAGTTAATATCAGTGCCAGTCAGGTACAACGTTTTTCCATTCCGGTCGGTGCACTGACTATTCCTGCTGCCAACAAAAAAGCCAATCTCAGGTACAAGTTTGCCATGTCCACCACAGACAACCAAAATGCGATAGGTGACTTGCGTCGTAATGACAGCATATCAGCCGTAACGCATTTGGACAATTTCTATGCTTTTGATGATGGAAGCGCGGAATACGGTATACAGATCACACAGAGAAGAGGGAGGGCGGCAGTAAAGTATACGATGGTAAGCGCAGATACCCTCGGTGGTGTATATTTGTCGTTATTACCTTTTGATACCGATGTTTCGGGGCAGAGTTTCTTGATTCAGATTTACAATGATAAAAATGGTTTACCCGATCAGCTTTTGACGCAGCAAGCTGTTGCTGTACGGTATACCGACAATAGAAATGGCTTTATTACCTGTAAGTTTGCCAATCCGGTGGCTGTCCCGGCTACTTTTTATGTGGGTTGGCTACAGGTTGATGAATTGCCTGTAAGTATTGGTTTTGACAGAAATTCATCTGCAACGGAACGTATTTATTCGAATGTGGGAACAGAATGGGCAGTCGAAAATGGTCTCAGAGGAAGTATTATGTTAAGACCTTTTTTGGGTGCTCAGGGAGTAGGTGTACCTGTTGGTCTTGAACCTTCGTCAAAGTTCACTACACACTTTTTCCCTAATCCGGGAACGGGAACAATTAACTGGAAGGTTAGCTCTTTGAAAAAGATTGATGTATACACGGTTGACGGGCGTTTGATCAAAACAATTGTACCTGGCTCCAGAGACTCATCAGCAGATATAGGTGTCGCTGAAGGAATGTACATTCTGAAGTCAACAGACGGGAAGCGAACCTTTGCACAAAAGATTATAGTTGTTAAATGACAAGTTTAAATAAACAGAAGTTATGGATATTACAGTTGAAGAGTTAAAGGAACGTTTGGAAAAAGGGGAGGACCTTCACTTTTATGACGTACGTGAAGAGCACGAATACGAAGAAGATAACCTGGGTGCAACCCTGATTCCGCTTGCAGAACTACCTGACCATTTGGATGAGCTTGAAAGTCTGAAAGACGAAGAGATTATCATTCATTGCCGTTCAGGTGCGAGGAGTGGTAAAGCAGCGGCGTTTTTGCAATCTAAAGGTTTCACGAACACAAGGAATGTGTTGGGAGGCATTCTTGCCTACAGGGATTTGGAAGAGCAGGAATAAGATAAAACCATATGTAAAAGTAAAGGCGGAGTTTCGACTCCGCCTTTACTTTTACCCGTTCATTGTAATCACAGAACGTGCGCAAACTCCTCCAACCGGCGGATTGAATTTCGACACCTTAACCGTCACATTCGCAATGTTCGGGTAATGTTCACGTGTACTGGCAATGACTTTAAATGCAATATGTTCCAGCAGCTTGGCTGGTTCTTTCATAACCTTCGCTGCTATTTGATACAAGGTAGCATAATTGACAGTTTCGCTCAGTTTGTCGTGTACTGCTGCTTCCTTAAAATCAGTCTGGACAATTATATCCAGTGAATATTTGTTGCCGATGAGTTGTTCTTCCGGATAATAACCGTGGTAGGCAAAAAACTCGAGCCCTTCAAGTGCGATAGTTCCCAATGTCATTAAATTTGATCGAAGAATGAACCACCTCCGCTTTTGGGCGCTGTAGTATTTTCGTGAACCCTTGGTCTGTTCAATGCAGGTGGCTCTTCACGATTTCTTTCTGTTGTTCTTTGCAACTCGGCAAGTGCTGCGTTCGCTTCGTCAGCTGCACTTGTGGTCGGTTCCCGTTCTTCGGCAACAATTACTTCCTCCTCAACAGCCACTGGTTCCGGCGTTTCTTCCTCCTCTGCCAACTGCTCTTCCGGTTCCGGTTCAGCCGGGATTTCGAATATTACCTCCGGTTTCTCGTCGTCGAGCACGATGCTTACTTCCTCTTCCGGTTCAGTATGCACATATTCGAGCTCAATTTCCGATTCAGCAACATTTTTACGGGGAATTTCAATCTGAGAAATATGTTGTTTGATCTCATCCATTTTATTTAAAACGGATTCTTTATCATATTTCTGCTCGAAGCGCTCTACCGTTTCAATAGTACTGTTTGCAAGTGAGGCAAGCTGTACTATCAGATTGTCCCGGAAGTTTTCAATTGCCCTGAAATCTCTTTCCTGCAACTTCACTTCTGCGGCAAAATCTTTTTTGAATTGCTCTAGTTTTTCTTCCGTTTCTCTGATCACCTGAGAAGTGCGGTTCTCCGCTTCTCCAACAAGTTGATCTGCTTTATCCTGAGCTTCCTTAATTCGCTGGTCGGCGTTTTCATTGGCTTCCTTCTCTATTTGTCTGCTCGCATCTTCAGCCGTTTTCAAGGTGCGGAACAGAGTGGATTCGATATCTTTCAATTTACTAAGCTCCTTTTCAGCATACTCCAGCTGCATTTTCAGCAGGCTGTTTTCACTGCTGAAACGTTCCCATTCCTGAGATAGAGAGTTAAGAAAAGCATCTACCTCGTCAGGGTCGTAACCTCTGAAAATCTTTTCAAACGTATGTTTACGTATGTCTATTGCGGAAATTTTCATGATTCGATTTATGCTTTTTAATTTAAAAAATAACGGCCGCGTAAGTTAAAGATATATGCCTCATATATCAAAGTATTTACCAATTTTACCTTTTTAAAAGTATTCTATTCCTCTATCTCCCACACCGAAATTGTCCTGTCATCGCTGCATGAGATCAGGTAGTTTTGGTAGCTGCTCCATAGCAATTTGTTTACAGATGTACCATGGCCGGCATGTCGGGAGCGATCAATTACCTTTTGCAACCGGAATGTAGAACTATCCCAAACCTTGATAGACTTGTCCATACTGCAAGTCGCGAAAAAGCGCCCGTCAGGGCTGTAGTCCGCATGATTAATTGCGTACATATGCGCAGCAATATCGTGAACAGGTTCATAAGCGCTTTCAATCTCCCATACCTTCACATGTGCATCGCGCCCCATGCTGAGAAGATAACGGTTGTCGGGGGAATATCGTACAGCGAAAACCGAATTGCTGTGAGATTGGATCGTATGTTTCAGACTAAAATCATGTAAATCAAAAATATGGACCTGGTGGCTGCTGTCTCCCGCGGCAAATTCGTTGGTGACTGGGTTGATCGCAATCGAACGTATACTTTTGTCAGAAACCTTGATATGTTTTTGGATCGAAAATGAGGCTACGTCCATAATGACAATGACACCGTCGCCCAAAGCAATAAGCGCCTTACCCTGCCAGATTTTGATATCGAAGATTGCGGATGACGTTATTTTTATCGTTTTTACAATCTGTCCGGAGGCCACGTCAAACAACTGAATTCCCTCGTAATTCTGCCCGATCCAAAGCTGTTTGTTTTCGGGATCAAAACCAAGTGCGTACACCGATGAACCGGCCCGTAGAACTAGCTTGCCGAGATCCGGGCTCTTTAAATCCCATTGAATGACAAATCCATCGGCGCCTGCTGAATAGAATCCGCTGGTGGTTCCGTCAGAAATAATTGTATAAACACTGTCCCTGTGACCGGAAAAAGTATCAATTTTGCGAACGTTCATTGTGAGTAATTGATTTAGCAAGACCTTAACATTGTTGCCGGCATTGCCAACGGCTAAATTACGATCCTTGCGGAAATTTTAAACAGAATTATTATGCCCCTCGTTCATTCCGAAAAGATTGATGCGAATACGACGCTGCTTCTCTGGCATTTGACAGAAAGTGAAAAAGAGCTTACAGAAACCTTAGGTAGCGTAAATAACCTGGATGAACTTGCGTTAATCAGTCATCCGCAAAAGATACGGGAGTGGCTGGCCAGCAGATTACTTATCAAAAAGCTGGTGGAAGAATTCGGAATCGTGTACGAGGGCTTACACAAAGATGAGCACGGTAAGGCGTTTCTGGTCAATAACGGATCACATATTTCACTAACCCATACAGCCGACTATGTTGCTGCGGTGATAAATCTGACATCATCTGTCGGGATTGACATGGAAAAGAAGAGCGATAAGCTGGTCAGAACCGCCCGCAAATTTCTTTCTAACGGAGAATATGAGCATGCCGGGGATGATATGACACGGTTGTGTATTTATTGGTGTGCCAAAGAAGCAGTCTACAAGTTGTACGGTAAAAAGAAGATTAGTTTCAAAGATGATATACGAATTCTTGCCTTTGAAGCAGATCAATATCTCATATCCGGCACGCTCAGCGACGACGATAAGGTGATTACTTCTCAGATACAATTGCTCTGGATAGATGACCACTGCCTTGCGATTGCGTTGTAAACCATTTAATCCGCGGGGCTGTCATCCAGGGTTGACTTCAGAATTTTTTCAATTTCTTTACTCTTTTCCTGGTCGCTCGTTTTTTCATAAGAAAGAATCAGATTGCGCATGACTCTTTGAATAATTTCGAGGTTGGTGCAGGGCTGGTAAAAGATATCCTTCGACTTGATATTCAACTGAGCTATATAATGGTCGATGTCTGTTTTTGAAAAAATAATTCCCCGGTTAAAGACATTGATATAGAACTGTGTTGATTCGCTTTTATACGTAAGCACGAAAAGGTTGGGCAGATTTACCCCATATACCGGCATGCCAAGTTTTCGGGCAATCAAAAGGTAGATCACGCATAACGTAATCGGATTCCCTCTTTTACTTTCCAGAACTACATTCACCATGGAATTCGAAGGCGAGTGAAAGTTTTTGGTATTGGCAGCAAAATTCATTGAACCGAAAAAAATACTGTTGATTCGTTTGATCTGATCTACAGCATTCATCTCTTCCTGGAATTGGATCCAGATATCGTAATAAAGTTGCTCAACGGATGCTTTAAGTTTGTCGAGCGACAAGTCAGGGTACAGGTAGGTTGCCAGTATCCACATTCCCTCCATCAAATCAAGCCCTCCGCCGTTTTTCCAGGTCTGGAGCCGCTCGATCATGATGCTGAGTTGTAGCTCATGAATCAGCTCTTCAATCTTTCTCTGTATGATCGGATCAAAACTTTCTTCCCATTCCGTCTCCAGAAATGGAATCACGTTTCCTCCCAAAGACAATATTTTATCTTCAACGTGTTGACTTACTTCATGATCTTCGTCATCAAGCAGGGATATCAGCGCTTTTATTTCTCTCTGGTTCATTTTCCTCTGTTCAGCTTTATTCAATCAACGGTTAAATAAAAACATTTTTTTTTTATGGACGTCAAATTTTCTACTTTTGCCCGCAAAAAAAAGGCTTTTTTGTCGCCCGTTATTTATCTCACTTGCGTAAGAAATGTTTCTTTTGTCAAAAGAAAACCGGCTCGGCTAAAAATAACGTTCCACCAAATCTGAAAACAACAGCACATTACTATGAAGATTCTTGTTACTGGCGGTGTGGGTTTTATAGGCTCCCATACAGTGGTAGAGCTCGACAAAGCGGGCTACCAACCGGTTATTGTTGACAACCTCTATAACTCCAACCTGGATGTTTTAAAAGGAATTAAAGAAATTACCGGAAAGGATTTTCCTTTTTTTAATATTGACTGTAACGATATTGGAAAAGTAAGAGAGCTGTTTGAAAGAGAGAAATTTGATGGAGTAATCCACTTTGCTGCATACAAAGCAGTAGGGGAGTCGGTAGACAAACCGCTTGACTATTACGAAAACAACCTCATTTCACTGCTGGTGTTACTTCGTGTGATGAGAGAATTTGAGGTCAAAAATTTCGTATTTTCCTCTTCCTGTACTGTATACGGTCAGCCAGAGCACCTGCCTGTTACCGAACTTACACCTCGTCAGCCTGCAACTTCACCTTATGGTAACACGAAGGCAATTGCTGAAGATATCATCAGAGACCATGTTTATTCCCGTCCAAATATCAAGGCAATCAGTCTGCGCTATTTTAATCCGATCGGAGCACACGAATCGTCATTGATCGGTGAACTTCCTAACGGTGTTCCTAGTAATCTGGTGCCTTTTATCACGCAAACAGCAGCTGGCTTACGTCCTTCTCTCACTGTTTTCGGGAGTGATTATGACACGGAGGATGGAACCTGTATCCGTGACTTCATTCATGTAGTGGATTTGGCAAAAGCCCACGTGAAAGCTTTGGAGCGTTTGAAGGAAGAAGAAAATGACAATTACTACGATATA
>DASYHR010000554.1:0-3930 GCA_035998385.1 Dyadobacter sp.
AGTACCTGCGGTAGTCGTAGTCGGCACCGGAGCAGCCGACAATGGGCTATCTGAAGCGCTATACCATTTAATCGTTGATCCTGTCAGGCCTGTAGCCGTCAAAGCTGTCGCTACGTCGCCAACAGTATAGGTAACTGCAGCAGTTGTAGTTGGAAGAGCTGGCGGTGTACATGCTGAAACTGTAACCGTAATAGTTGCTTTCGCACTTTCGCATCCGCCAACAGTTTGGCTTACTTTATAAGTTTGAGTACCTGCGGCAGTCGTAGTCGGCACCGGAGCTCCGGCTAGTGGACTGTCGGCTGAATCGTACCAGTTTAGAGTTGAACCTGTCACACCGGTTGCAACCAGGGCAGACGCTGTAGCACCGGTGACATAGCTCGGAGGGGCAGTGAATGTCGGTGCTGCCGGAATAGCGTTTATTGCGAATGCGGCACTTGCAGTCGTTGTCGTCGTTGCAGGATCGCTGGCTGTAACCCTTACTTTGTATGCTGTGCCTGCAGTGGTTGTGCCAAGTATAGTTGCAGTGAGAGGAGAGGCCGTGCCGGTAGTTGTCAGTGGTGTACCGGGAAAAGTGCCGTCATCCTTGGAGAGTTCTACCTTAAATACATTACCAGCAATAAACGAACCGGTAGTGCTAAAGGCTACGGTGATTGTACTTCCGACACAAACCGGATTTGGCGTAACAGTAGTTGCAGTGGTTGTCTGTGCAATGGATGAAACCGCTGTCAGAAGCGTAATAATGCAAGCAAAAAATCCTTTTTTAATAAATGTTCTTTTCATGTATCCGTCTAATATCTTTTCCCTTACCTGTTCAACAGGTAAAGTTAGAGATATTTTCTAATACATTTTCACCATTTTAGTGAAGAACGGATTTCCTTTCAGTCAGCGATGTGTACACTACATCGTGGATTTTTCTGCGAATTCTTTGGGTTGTAATGGCATTGTTTTCAGCGTCAGGATTGACTCTGTTGGAGAGAAATACAAAGATGAGATCTTCATCAGGATCTACCCATACCATCGTACCTGTGAAGCCGGTATGACCAAATGAGTTGACTGAGGCCATTGGGGATACATAGGAACTGTTGCCATCTGCAGGCACTTTGTCCCACCCCAAGCCACGGTGCCGGGATGCGTCATACATGCGGGAAAACAACGGTACCGTCTCAGATTGAAAGTATTTCTTTCCGGCGTAACTGCCTTTCCATAGATTCATCTGCATCAATACAGCCAGGTCACGTGCTGTGCCAAACAAGCCTGCATGACCCGATACACCACCCACTTCGGCGGCCATCTGATCGTGTACGGTACCCTGTAAAAGCTGTCCCCGGTAACGGTAGTCCAGTTCCGTAGGAGCGATTTGTTTTTCAGAAAACCTGCGTAACGGATTAAATCCGAGAGTAGCCAGCCCAAGGGGTTCATAGATATTGGCAGAAACAAAAATATCTAGAGGTTGTCCGCTCACTTTTTCCACGATCTTTTGCAGCGTCATAAATCCAAGATCGCTGTACAGATATCCATACTTGCCGACTCCTTCTTTTTTATTATTCAATGGAGATTTTACCACCCATTTCCATACCGAATCCCGCAGTACACCTTTGGCAAAAAGTTTCGGTGCTACCTGAAGATAATAGCTGCTATCTGCTTTTGAACTATAGTATTGTGGCAAGAGACCGCCGCCACTGGTTTTGGTCCTGTCCCATAATGTGGGGTAAAAAGATATCAATCCTGACCGATGCAATAACAAATCACGTATGGTGAAATTCTCTTTATTGGTAGCCAATAACTCCGGCAGATAATGAGAAGCTCTTTCATCCAGATTAATTTGTCTCCGATCGTACAGGAGCATAATGGATTGTAAGGTTGCAGAAACCTTTGTCAATGATGCCAGATCATAAATGGTCTGCTCATTTACACGTTCAGGAAAACGGTAATTCAATCCGCCAAACTGTTTGTCATATACGATCTTCCCTTTACGGGCCACCAGTATCTGGCATCCGGGGAAAATCTGATTCTGTACGGATGAGGTAGCAATGGCATCAATACGGCTTAAGAGAGCAGCATCCATACCCACACTTTCCGGTGTACCGAATGCAATTCTATTGAGGGCAGAGGTAGAAACGCCCGCCCCGGCTTTGTAATGCAGTACTGAAACAGGCAAACGTCCTTTTGATGAAATGGCACCGAAGAGAATCTGAGGTACAATCTCCTGCTGCTCCTTTCCATCCTGATTGCTGCAGATCAGCACATCGGTATCAGGGAAAAACCGAATGCTGTAGGGGGAGCCGAAAAGGCATAATACAATCTTCTTACCCTGTTCTTTGAGCTTGTTGACAAAATTGACCGTTTCTGTAGTTACGCCGTAGAATCTTTTTGGGTTGGACGATATGCCATGCACGTCTACAATCACAGTTTCGTAAGGTTGCAGATAGGTGAGCATTTCGTTGATCTGTCCTTCGGTTGGCGACTCGTAAAAGTTGTAGGAGCGCATCGGTTTGTAAGTCGACAGCATCTTCTGAAATGCACTGCTCGCTCCTTCTCCAATACTCACAGATGCGATTTTATTATCGCCTACAGTACCGAAAGGAATGAGGTTATTCTCATTTTTGACAACAGTCACAGATGCTTCACATAGCTCCCGATACAGCATTTTGCTGCTTTCGCTGTTTAGGTCAGCATATAAATTATTGGTATCAACAGGCTCATGCTTACTCAAACCCGACCAGTATTTTGCCTGAAGAATTCTCTTTACTTTATCATCAATAATTTTTTCACTGATGATACGCTGTGCGATAGCATCTTTAATCCTGGTGATTGTTTCTGCTACGTTTTCAGGATAGAGTAACACATCATTTCCGGCTACAAGTGCTTTCATATTCACTTCCGCAGCCTTTCCAGTTTTAAGTACACCACGCATGTTCATCGCATCTGTAAATACGAGTCCGCGGAAACCAAGCTCTTTGCGCAAAAGTCCGTTGATTACTTTTTCTGACAATGAGCTCGCAAGCTGAGGCGTGCTGTCCAGAATAGGAACATGCAAATGTCCGCTCAAAACACCCATCAGGCTGTCCGCAATCATTCGTCGGTAAGGATACAGGTCCGTTTCAGTCAACTGCTCCATTGTATGCATGAGCACCGGAAGCGTAAAGTGCGAGTCGGCGTCCGTGTCACCGTGGCCAGGGAAGTGTTTTGCAGTTGCGATCACTTTGTTGTGTTGCAGACCCTTCATGTATGCAACAGCCTTGCGGGTTACATTTTCGCGGTCTTCACCGAATGATCTGATACCGATCACCGGATTATTGGGATTGTTATTGATATCAGAAACAGGAGCAAAATTGATATGAATACCCATTCGCCGGCATTGACGAGCAATATCAGCACCCATCTGGTATACGAGTTCATCGTTCTGAATGGAGCCCAATACCATTTGTTTCGGGAACGAAATGGTGCTGTCAAGTCGCATGCCAAGGCCCCATTCTCCATCAATACCAATAAAGAGAGGAACTTTGGAACGAGACTGGTAACGGTTGGTCAGTGAAGCCTGACTCACAGGTCCACCCTGGAAAAATATTAGTCCTCCTATATGGTAGTCGGACACCAGTTTGTCAATATAGCGGTAGTGCGCCTCGTCCCGATTGGAGAAAGTTGCGATCATAAAAAGCTGACCAATTTTCTCTTCAAGGGTCATAGACTTCAGGGTACTGTCTACCCAGTCGTTTTCTGGTAAAACGAGTACAGGACCTCTTATTTTTTTAGGGCTTTTGACTTCCGCAGGCTTGGTTTCGGTTGCAGCGGGTATAGCAATTTCAGTGCGCGCGCTCATCATTTTCCACGCAACTGCCACCACTGAACTTAACACAACCAATAACAATACACCCGCAACAACCCTGATACGGTTGACAAACCAAATCTTCATAATATTAACACTGACTT
>DASYHR010000618.1:0-1786 GCA_035998385.1 Dyadobacter sp.
GATTTCTTTTATCTGAATGCAGAATGGCAAAAACTGAACTCCGGAAGAGCAGAAGCCAACAAGATCATCGTTGAGTTAAAAAATATAGGGAATGATACCACCATCAAATATCTGCCGTCTAAGTATCACTACGCACCTCTATTAAACGCCCCATGGGTATACATCGGACCTTTTTTGAAAAACACAAAAGGATTTCGGGCTTTTGCATTTCATCATAACAAAATTCATCCCTATACAGATCTGGGAACACTTACACTCCTTGCATCTGAAGACAAAACCAATATTGTTTTAAAATGGAATAGTCTTTCTTCGGTTAAAGGTTATATACTGGAGCGCTTTTCAAGTAATGATAATCTACGTTCTCACGAGATAATACATCTTAAAGCAGGGCAAACCGAATACAGCGATCCCTCGGCAAAACGAGGAGTTGAATACAGATATTCAATCAGAGGCATATCTGAAACATCGGAGTCGAAAATTGCGTCGACTACCATAGTGAAGCAAAATGAAGATGCTCCTGTATCCAATACTTTTTCAGTTTTCCCGAACCCAGCTTTCAATGAGAATGTAAACATTACTTCCAATGGCTCAAAAATCCTTCGGGTCGACATATACAATACGTCGGGAATGAAAGTAAAAACGGAGGAGTACCTAGGTCAGGATTGGGTTTCAATACCTACAACCGGAATGGCAGGCGGACAATATATTCTTAAAGTTTTAACGGAGCACGGTGTTGTAACACACAAGGTTTTAATCTACTAAAAAAAGACTATATGGCTCCTGCATCAGGGAGCTATATAGTTTTCATAAAATGAGCGCCGATCTCCCATATATTGATCTGCGCCTTCCTGCGACCATTTCCCTTTCAATGCTTCATACACATTGGGATAGGCATCATAAGAGATTGGCGTAAAGGTTGGATCTGCAATGCGATTCACACGCGCAGCCCGCCAAAGTCTGCCCGTTCCCGACAATGTGGAACATCCCAACAGAAAAAAAATTACCATGAATGCAACAGAAGACTTTGCATAACTGAACATCTGTTTTGTTTCTAATCGGGAAAAGGGCTCTAATAAGTAAATACCTATTATGACCAGAACCGGCATCATTCCACGGATTAAAAAGTCATTTACTTCACCCATTCTATAAAGTGGAACAGTAAGGCTGAGCAAAATAATTGTATAGAATAAAACGGACAAATCGGCTGCTTCGTTTTTCCTTTTCACAAGCATGTAGAGACCTAAAAACATGGCTACATTGACGATAATATTCGTCAGATATTCTTTTACAGTGTCAGCCAAATTCGATTCAAAATCCCATAAAAAGCCTGAGACCGGAATTTTTTCATGGGAAAGAAACAGGATCAGTACGGGAACGCAGACTGCAAATGGCAATAGTACCTTTCTCACCGCCATCGACCAGGAAATATTAAATCTTACAAGTATCCATTCCCGGATCACCAGGATTGCTACCAATAAGCCGCATACAAAAGCAGGAAACGCCGCCCACCAGAATGATAGAGCGATCGGTAAAACCATGGCACTTATATCTGTCCTGCGCAAAAGCGTATGCATAAACATTCCGCCTAAAATAAGAGATGGAATAACCTGATTGGGCACCCAAAAGAGGTTTTCCATATTGGACCAGCTCTCTATCCCGAACTCATTCAGATTATAGAGTTTGACAGAAAAGACAGACATCACGGCATTGATCACACGCGGCAGATCGCCCAGGCAGAGAATCAGCCAGACAAACACTATTTTCCTGTTTACAGACAGATATACCC
>DASYHR010000624.1:0-2864 GCA_035998385.1 Dyadobacter sp.
ATCATTTGCACTTCTCAAAATCACTGATATGATTCTTCCGCTTCGTGTATCTGAAACGGACGAAAAGGTTGGATTGGATATCAGTCAGCACGACGAATTCCTTGTGGAAGCTTAACCTATAAATTGGATATTATTTCAATAAAAAACTCCGGCATCCGGGGTTTTTTATTTTTATGACCAATTCAACAATAAGTGACAAACTCAATGCACCAACAGCTCTTCTTCAGTTTCAGTCACTTCCATCAACCCTTCACTATTCAAGTGATTGTAGTGAACTCTCTTGGTTTCATTAATCAGCAGGGGATCGTATTTCACTGCTACACGTACATAGTTCTCTGTAAATCCTGACATCTGTCCATTTTCCACTTCGTCTTCGAATAGCACAGTTCCGGTTTTTCCAACCTGCTGCTCATAAAAGAAGCGTTTCTTCTTCTCCGAAAGTATATGTAACATTTTGGAGCGGTCCGCACGCTGGGATTTTGGAACAACCGGCTTGATAGCAAGTGCGGTTGTATTTTCGCGTTCCGAATAGGTAAACACGTGCAAATAGGAAATATCCAGCTCATTCAGGAATTGGTAGCTTTCGAGAAAGAGCTCCTGTGTTTCGCCCGGGTGTCCCACGATCACATCCACACCAATACAGCAGTCAGGCATCAGTGCCTTGATCCTGGCTACACGCTCAGCATACAACTCACGCTTATACCGGCGACGCATCAAACTTAAAACGCCATTGGCACCTGATTGAAGAGGAATATGAAAATGAGGAACAAACCTTTTTGAACTGGCTACAAACTCAATGATTTCATCGGTAAGCAGATTTGGTTCAATAGAAGAAATCCTGAATCGTGAAATGCCTTCTACTTCATCTAACTCTTTGATGAGCTGGAGGAATGTCTCTTTTTTCTCCCCAGACTGAATTCCGAAGTCACCAATATTTACTCCGGTAAGTACGATCTCTTTTACGCCACGCGATGCCACATCTCTCGCAGCGGCCACAACATTAGCGATGGTATCCGAACGACTTTTTCCCCGCGCCAGTGGTATGGTACAATAAGCACAAGGATAATCACATCCATCCTGCACCTTTAAAAAAGTCCGTGTTCTGTCGTTGAGTGAGTAGGAGGTATGGTAGTCAACTGCGTCATCAATATGTGAAGCAAGAATCTGAGCCGGACGGTTGCCGGGCTTCTTTTCAAATGTATCTATCAATTCAACCAGCCTGAATTTCTCGGCAGCACCTAAAACTGCATCTACACCAGGAATTTCTGAAATTTCCTTTGGCTTAAGTTGAGCATAACATCCTATGATCGCAACGTAACCATCAGGGTTTATTTTCTGTGCTTCGCGAACAATCTTTCTGCACTTCTTGTCTGCATTGTCCGTGACAGAACAGGTATTGATAATAAATATATCCGGTGTCTGATTAAACTCAACCTTTTGATATCCCTTGTCGACGAACATACGGCCGATGGATGAGGTCTCCGAATAATTTAGCTTACACCCTAATGTATAAAAAGCAACTTTTTTCATATTCAAATCTTAATCCTGCAAAATTACATCTTTTATGCGCAATGAGCTAAATAATCGCGGGAAGATACTTTTTGAAATAGCGTACAAGTTTATGTATCCGAAGATATACTTCAATATAGAATACATACAAGATTTCGAAGTCGCGTCCCATCAATTTGTGAAAATTCCAAAAAAATGACCTCAATCTGTAACAGGATTAGGAGAAGGGAGGATAAAATCATAAAAATTCAGAATAAATTGTTGATGGTATGGTTAAATAAATAATTTTGGGAGAAATAATATTTAATCAATACTAAAAATGACATTTCGTTCCAAAGCTTTTGAAATAGCACAGGGTCGCGTAGCGCCGGTCTTGAGCCCTCCCACAGAAAAAGTAGCAGACTTGTATGCAAGCAATACTTTCAGCGATGATGTGATGCGCACATTGTTGTCTCCGGAAGCATACACCAAAATATCAAATGCCATCCGCTCAGGTTCTACCATAGACAGAGAAGTAGCAGACGAAGTTGCTGCTGCCATGAAATCATGGGCTATATCAAAAGGGGCAACTCACTACACGCACTGGTTTCAACCATTAACCGGAACCACTGCGGAAAAACACGATTCATTTTTCGACCTTACAATTGATGGAAAGGCGGTAGAAAAATTCAAAGGTAGCGCACTTGTTCAGCAGGAGCCGGATGCATCGTCTTTTCCAAGTGGAGGTCTAAGGGCTACTTTTGAAGCAAGAGGATATACGGGTTGGGATCCAAGTTCACCGGCATTTTTAATGGACAATGGTGCAGGAGGAAAAACGCTTTGCATCCCTTCAGTTTTTATTTCCTACACAGGTGAAGCACTTGATTACAAAGCTCCTCTTTTACGTTCACTGGTAATTCTTGATAAAGCGGCAACTTCAGTTTGTCAGCTTTTCAACCGCGACGTAGATAAGGTCACGCCTACATTAGGTATAGAACAGGAATATTTCCTGGTAGATAAAGCATTGTACTATGCCCGTCCGGATCTTTTGATGGCTGGTCGTACCGTATTCGGTCATAGCCCTGCGCGTGGTCAGCAGTTGGATGACCATTATTTTGGCTCGATCTCACCAAGGGTTAATGCCTTTATGGTGGACTTCGAATTTGAAGCACTTAAACTAGGAATTCCTGTCAGAACACGTCACAACGAGGTGGCTCCCGGACAATTCGAATGCGCGCCTACGTTTGAAGAAGTCAACCTGGCTATCGACCATAACGCTCTGCTGATGGACTTGATGCAAAAAATCGGAGACAAACATAATTTCCAGGTATTGTTCCATGAAAAGCCATTTGCAGGAATTAACGGAAGTGGCAAAC
>DASYHR010000668.1:0-4427 GCA_035998385.1 Dyadobacter sp.
GAAAGGACTTGCGCCAGAGGTCAGATATACCTGAGCTGCTGCAGAACCATTCGCAAAGCCAGGACCTGCTGGCCCTGTCGGTCCATCCGGGCCAGTAGCGCCTGGTTGACCATCAGCTCCTGCAGGACCTGTTGCGCCGTCAATTCCTTTCAGCGTCGTCCAGGTAGTACCATTGTAAAAATAAAAGCCTTGTGTACCGTCAATCTGAAATATTAAAAGCCCTTTGGCAGGTGTAGCAATCAAGCCCCTTTGCTCCAAGGTCATTCTGGGAATCAGTAATCCTTTCTGGGTACTGGTCACATCAAGTACGGCACTTGCATCCGGGTTATCTGTATTGATACCCACATTGTTTTGCGAATAGGCACTTTGATAAATAAAAATTGCAAAGACGATTAAGAAGAAGTTTTTCATAAGAAATTTTGAAACGTTGATTAAATAGATTGATAAAATAATTGAGAAAACCTTTTGATTGCAGCAACTTAGATCTGTGAGATGATCCGAAAAACTTCCAGGTTGTCTTACTGATCTTTATGAGCAGTGATTGTTTCCAGCACCTGAGTTTTTACCTCGACTTGACATCATAAATATGCCGAAGATCGAGCAATCAGCTCAGACAGAAAACCTTAGTCTGTCTGCTAAGAATCCAACAAAAATACAGGGAGGCTTTTTGAAGAGTCTGTTAGGGAATCTAGAAACAACAACTTTGCAGCCGGATGCCACTTTGATTGCACAAGAAAACGATAAGCTTCGGTAACGTTACCGGGAGAGGGGCTGTAAGTAACTGTTGAGTACATTATAATTGATATATTTGTTGCTAAATAAAGATATTTAGTTCAATAACAAAAAACGTATATAGTTATTCGATGAAATATAATTTTACATACAACTTATGTGAGTAATTTCTGAAATGAATGGCTCAGGTAGCGCAGGTGATTGTGGGTCATGTCTTTCAGGGCCAAGCGACAAAACAAATATATGTTCCGTGAAACGGAGGGGGTCGGTTGTCAACCAGCCGCTAAACAAATGTTTACGAAATTCAAATTCTATAACTAGTGTACTTTTGAATTCTGCCTAAAATATTTGACTTACCTACAAAATTCCCAGGTGCACAAACCTGTCAGCAAAGTTGATGTTTGGTTTTCCATGGAAGGTAGCTTGTTACGCAAGATTGAGGAAGGCCATTCCAAAAGCAGGGCAGCTAGGTTATTGATAAATAAGATATCGCTTCAGCGGAAACAGCAACGGAGTAAAGAACCAATAATCTGGTTTGTAGACTTCCAGTTCAGATGTAGGATCATTATGTAGATCATCGGTGCGATTTAAATCTTTTCAATGACGTCCGGTTAGATATAAATAGCGTTCCAAACCCAATTTATTGAAATACGTACAGTTCATTTTTAAGTCATCAGTGCAGAGGCTCAGCGGCGAAATGCATGTGGTCAATACTAAAGCGACAGTTGAGCAGTCTTTACCGAAGTTGTTGTCTAAACATGGTCAAAACGGTAAGTTGAACTCCTTTGATGAAATTTAAACAGTGTAGGAATAGTCTTTATTTGCTACGGTTTAATTTATATCTTCGATTTTACTCTACTATTCTTTATGAAATCTTTATACGAAAATCTGCTAACCCGGATTTTTACAAAATGGCCTGACTTTGAAGAAAAGCCTTTTCCCGAACTTGATCAGGATTTGTGGAGTGGCATATCTGAATTCATGCCTGATGAATTTAACCACATTCGTTTTGTAATTCACAAGCCTAATCCCAAAGGTGTCCAGATTGCGTATTACGGGAATATAATATTTGAAGTGAGCATCCTTCACCAGATGACTGATCGGGAATACTGCATTAATAACTGCTGCTATCTTTTTAACAGCCGGGGTCTTCACTTTCATGGCACGGATCAATTAGCGATAAAGTTTAGAAAGGATCCCGACACTGGTCTTTTTATAGGCAGGGACACACTTGATAAGTACGATAGCGAAGATCAGACGTTTACAGAACAAGTCGCTATAGAATTTATCATGTATCAACTCGATAGCTAAATTTGTATGCTGATCTGTTCAAGGCTGAGGTCATCCCTTGTTTTCAGACTGTTAAAAGTAGAGTTTTCGGTGTTTCTTGATGTAAATTAACAAATTCTTTCGGAGTTAAATCGTTCAGCGAACTATGCGGTCTGAAATGGTTATATTCCCACCGAAAGTCTTCAATTTTTTTTCTAACGTCTTCCAAAGATAAGAACCAGTTAACTGAAAGGCATTCATCCCTGAATTTCCCATTAAATGATTCAACATATGGATTGTCGGTGGGTTTTCCAGGTCTTGAGAAGTCGAGCGTTACACCGCTCGAATACGCCCATAAGTCCATTTCCTTCGAAATAAATTCACTTCCATTATCACATTGAATTCGCTGTGGAAAACAACCTTCAACTAAACAGATTCGGCTCAATTCATTGACAACATCAATTCCTTTTAGCGATTTTCCGGCCAACAAACCATGACAAATTTTACTGCAGTTATCGACTAAAGTTAAGACTCGGAATCGCTCGCCATTGAAAAGCGCGTCGTGGACGAAATCCATGCTCCACACTTTGTTTATTTCTTGAGTGTCCAGACGCTCCAGCCGGTGCTCGGCACTACGGTTTCTTCTAGGCCTTTTAGTGCGCAAATTCAATCCACAAGTCTTGTAGATACGATAAACGCGTTTGTGGTTATCGCTGAACCCCTCTCTTTTCAACAGCACAAAAATCCTCCAAAATCCGTATCTAACCCTAGTGATTAAAATAAGAAGCAGGTCTAAACAGCAGGACTTTGTACTTTTATCAGTAAACTAAACAACCATCCCGCCAAACTGCACTATGACAAATCTTCTGAGACAAAATATTGCTAAGCATATTTCGCTTTCTGAAAAGGAAACAGAAACGTTTTGCAATTTATTCCATCCAAAGCTTGTCAAAAGAAAAAGCTTTTTGCTCAGAGATGGTGAAGTCTGCAAGTTTGAAGGTTTTGTTGTAAAGGGACTTTTCCGTGTCTACCATATTGACAAGAACGGTTTTGAGCAGATACTTTATTTTGCCATAGAAAACTGGTGGGTTACCGATATTGACAGTTTTACAAATGAAATACCGTCCCAACTATTTATTGAAGCATTGGAAGACAGTGAGGTTTTGATCATCAGCAAAAAAGACAAAGAATTTGCCTACGAAAATCTTCCCGAAATCGAAAAGCTATTCAGGGTGATGACCCAGAAAACACATGTTGCTTTGCAACGCCGGATGATCGATAATCTGAGTAAAACAGCTGAGCAGCGCTACATTGAATTCTCAGAAAAATACCCACAACTTATGCTGCGGCTTTCCAACATACAAATCGCTGCCTACCTGGGCATTACCAATGTTTTCCTGAGTAATATCCGCAAGAAAATGTCTCTAAAAAAATAGCATCCTGAAGGTGCTTTATTAAACTACTTTAAAGCTTTTGTGCGCTGTGCGGCTACATCTTTGCATGATTAATAGAACTAAAAGTCTGGAAAATGGAAAAGATGAAGCTGATATATGTGATGGACCCGCTTTGCGGCTGGTGTTATGGCAACAGCACCAATACACAAAAGCTGTATGACAAATACAAAGATGTTCTTGATTTTGAACTACTTCCTGCCGGAATGTGGGCAGGGACCAATGCACGTAAGCAGTCAAAACAAATGGCTGGATATATCAAAAAGCACGATTTGCAGGTGCAGCAGGTAACAGGGACTGCGTTTGGTGAAAATTATTTTGATCTGATCGAAGATGAGAGTATCGTCCTTGACAGCGAAGTACCTTCCAGAGCCATCGTGACCGTTAAAAACCTATGGGCCTCGCAGGCAGTTCCCTTTGGTGTTGAAGTGCAAAAAGCGCGGTATTGGCATGGAAAGGATCTGAATAAAGTGGAAACCTACCTGGATATTTGTGAAGATTTAAAGCTGGACCAGGCGCAATTTCTGGAAGCATTCCACTCTGCTTCACTAAAAACAGCAACACAGGAAACTTTTCTTCTGGCGCAGAATTATGCCAGCTCCTACCCTTCACTTTTTGTGCAAAAGACGAATAAAACATTCGTTGTAGAACAAGGTTACGCCAGCTTTGAAACAATCATAAACGAGATAAACGCGCTCATTTATTAAACTAGTTTAAAGGTTTTTGATACCCGGACACTGCACCTTTGTATCATCAATTTTTAACCAGAAAAAAATGAAACGAATCATTTCAACAGTATTCTTAACAACTTTAATCCTACTAAAAATGGAAGCACAGGCACAAAGTTTCAAAACCATTGAAGCAAACGATTTAAAACTAGAGGTTTTCAACGCGTCCGAAAATAGTTTTGGCGTAGCATCGGTAATCGTTTCGGGACAAACAGATGCCGTATTGATTGATGCGCAGTTTACCCTG
>DASYHR010000693.1:0-3534 GCA_035998385.1 Dyadobacter sp.
TCCCAATGGTGTCCGTTAGTGGGGCAGCTCAGGGTACAACATACCATATTAAATACTTCGATACGGAAAACAGAAATCTGAAACCCCAAATCGATTCCATTCTGACAGATTTTGATAAGAGTTTATCGCTATACCTTGAAGATTCTGAACTGTCACTATTTAATCAATCTCATGCAATCAGATTTACCACACCCTATTTTTATCCTGTGCTGCTGAAGTCAAGAGAAGTGTATGATGCGACAAACGGTATATTCGACCCCACGATTCTGCCACTTACCGAAGCTTATGGTTTTGGGGCAAATAAAAAAGCCGGAAACGCAGATATCGCAATTGATTCGGTTCTGAAATTAATTGGTTTTGATCAGATTGGGTTTGACTCCATTTCGGTTCAGAAAGCCAGGGAAAATGTACGACTCGACTTCAACGGAATTGCGCAGGGTTATTCAGTAGATGTGATCAGCCGGTTTTTGGAACAAAAAAACATCAAACGTTACATGGTTGAAATTGGTGGAGAGATTGTTTGCAAAGGCAAAAAAAATGACAACAAACCATGGGTTACAGGAATAGACAATCCTTTAAAACCTAATTCACTTTACGCAACGGTTAGCCTTACCGACAAAGCAATGACCACGGCGGGGAATTATCGAAACTATATTGAGAAAAACGGACAGGTTTTCAACCATCTGATTAACCCCAAAACCGGCTCCATGGAACAGACGTCGCTGCTGAGCCTTACCGTTTTTGCCAAAGACGCGATGACTGCCGATGCCTACGACACTGCCTTTTTTGTGATGGGTTTGGAAGAGACAAAAGCATTTGTAAAAAAACACAAAGAACTCGACGTATACATGATTTACAGCGACGAGCAGGGGAACCTGAAATCCTATGCGTCGGAAGGAATCAGGAATTATATTAAAAACGAAATCAATTGAAAATGAGGCTTCTTACTTCTATATTTTTATTGGCTCTGTCAACTGTGCCTGTTTTTGCTCAGAAGAAAAATCCGTCAGGTTTAGCCAATGATCATCTTCGAATTTCCTGGCAAAATGAAAAAAGTGGTTGGCGAATCGCTGAAGCAAAGGTAAAAAAAGATGGAAAATGGATTGAAGCTTTGGCTCCGTCGGGTGAGTACACATTGCTGTATGCAGCCACAAAACCTTCTGATGAACCGAAAGAATCTTTCGATAAAATCACAGGCGGCAAGTTTCCCGAAGAAGCATACCATTATCAACAATTGCAATGGAAAGAAAGCACCACTGAAGTTTCATTGAATACGGCAGGCAAGGCTTACCACTTTTTAGCCTCGGACTTCGAAGGCAAAAATGATGAACTTCAATTCAAAAAGGAAACAGAAGTCGCCACTGTTGTTTCCAGCTGGAAACTTGATCCAAAATCGCCAAATGACATTTTGGTAACCATGAAACTGACAGCAAAGCAGAAAGGATTTTTCTCTCTGGCTACGCCTACGTTAGCATCTGTGCCTGTTGCAAATATGTCATGGGTTTCAGTGCCGGGTTACTTTCAGGGTAACTTCATGCAAAAGAACTTTGCGCTTTCGTATGCTTACGGGCATGGCATTCCATCCCGACCGGTTGTCTATCGCGAGCGTTGTGCTACAACGCTGAGCCCCCTGATCAGCACCAAAACAGGTATTACGTTGTCTGTTATTCCGGAACCCGGCCTGGCCCGGGATCCCTGGGCTAAAGACAAATACACGCAGACGGATTGGCATTTGGGGCTGTCGCACATGAACAGAAAAGGCCAGTTGTCTCCGACACTGTATTATCCGGTTTTGGGTGAAGATAAATCGGAGTTAAGCCCGGGCGACGAAATCAGTTATTCGTTCCGGTACAGCCTCATTGCCGGGAACTGGTTTCAGGCTGTGAACCATGCAGCTTACGATATATACAAATTCAGACAGACACTGGATCTGCGCCAAAGTACACAATCATTGACCGGACGTATCGAAAACATGCATCACTATCTCACCGATCCTAAAACATCGCTTTGGAATATTGAAGAATACAAAGGCAAACAAATTGGCGCACAGTCATACCTCGGCGGCGTGGTTGGTTCCAATAAAGATGCCATGAAAAACGCGGACTATGGCGCCATGTGGATGCTGGCAAATACTACCAATGATCCTGAATTGAAAGAAAAGGTATTACCACCCGCTTTAAATTTCAAATTGGTACAGCAGGATACGGAAGATAGTTTTTTCAAAGGAGCCATTGAAGGTCAATATTACCTTGCCAAAAAGAAAAAATTCGTGGAAGAATGGGGAGAGGTGGTAGAGCCGATTGCACTGACTTACTACGTGATGCTGGACATCGGCAATATGCTTCTTTTTGAACCCGACAACCCTGAGCTGAAAGAAAGGCTTAAATATGGAGCGGAGAGGTTACTGTCCTGGCAAAGATCAGACGGCAGCTTTGCCGTTGCCTACGACCGCAATACTCAGCAAGAACTCTTCCAGGATATCAAAGACGTGCGACCGTCATTTTACGGATTGATCGTTGCGTACCGCATTTTGAAAGACGAAAAATATTTAAAAGCAGCACAAAAAGGTGCAGACTGGCTGATCAAGAATTCTGTTGAAACAGGCGCATTTCTGGGTGTATGCGGTGATGCCCGCTACGCACCCGACTTTGCAACCGGACAGTCGGGCCAGGCATTTCTGGATTTATACGATTTGACCAAAAACAAAAAATACCAGAATGCGGCTGTTATCTGCGCCAAAATTTACACGACATCCGTCTATACACACCCTATTGCCAGCCAGGAAACCAAAATGGTGAATGGCACAAAAAGGCAGGACTGGGAAATAAGCCAGACCGGATTGAGCTTCGAACACGGAGGCATATTCGGTTCTGCAACCCGGCATGGTCCCATTCAGCTGGCAAGCCACGCGGGTATGTTCATTCGTATGTACCAACTTACCGGCGACCGGATTTTCGCTGACATGGCGCGTTCCGCAGCCATTGGCCGTGATGCATTTGTGGATAGCAAGACGAGCGTCGCTTCTTACTACTGGCAGGCCATGAACAAAGGAGCCGGCCCTTACCCGCACCACGCATGGTGGCAGGTTGGCTGGATCACAGACTATCTGTTGTCCGAAGTAGACCTACGCTCAGAGGGCAAAGTTTCTTTCCCAAGAGGTTTTGTCACACCAAAAGTTGGTCCGCACCAGACGTATGGTTTTGCTCCGGGGAGCATTTACGGTGGAAAAGCAAATCTGGTGATCAGAGAAGGGTTTGTAACGGGCAATGCTCCGGTGGTCGATCCGATTCTCGCAGAAAATACAGAAGCAAACCAGGCCTATATCATTTTGCTCAACAACCGGGCTCAACCAAGTGAAGGAAAATTAACACTCAATCCTGAAAAATGGGCAGCAGGCAAAAAGATAAAGAGCATTGTAAAAACCGCATCGAAACAATCCGTAACGGACCAATCTATTTCGTATCAAATACCAGGATTTGGAATTGAGGTTTATACAGTCACAGTTCAATAAAATATTTTTCACGCGAAGAAATG
>DASYHR010000716.1:0-4126 GCA_035998385.1 Dyadobacter sp.
AGATTGATCAGAATATCCTTCGTCGCGTTTTTTACCACACCCAATTCATGATAGGGCAGGAAGTATTGCGTAAACGACTTCTCTTCATTCGGCATCAACCAGGTAAAATCAGGCTGGTTGTCGGTGAACATACCCGTCATCAATTCGATGTACGGTCCATCTTCGTCCGTCAGGTTGCGGTCCCATGCTTTTCCAAAATCGCCATGACCCCACGTCCATTGTTTTTTGCCCGGCGATACATGGTGGTTGGCCACGTGTAGAAGTCCACCCTTTGAATCATGTTCGTAACCACCTACAAAGTCATAATCCGAATTGATCGCCATGTAAGAAGTCGGAACAGGAATGTTCTTATACCTCGAAATGTCAGTTCCGGGCGAATAATCAACTTTGTAATAAGTGCCGGTCGCAATCGGGAAAGTGGAAACATCTCTTTTACCATGGTCAAAAACTGCGTTAACATCCGAGGGGAAAACCGATTGGTAATCATCGTTTACCTTCACAGCCGGATTTGCCCACCAAAGAAAAGTTTGTGGTAAACTGGTCCTGTTGTAAAGCTGTGCTTTGATTTCCAGATAAGCACGGTTGGGATACAAAGTGAAACCCGCCATGCCTTTGGTGCGGAACATTTTCTCAATCTCATTTACCCAAACCGTCTTACTTCCATCTTCATTTTCTTCGATCCGATAATCGACATGATCAAAGGTAGAAGGCCGGTGGTGCTGTGGCCAGTTGAACTCAATACCTCCCGAGATCCACGGGCCGGTTAACCCCACCAAAGCGGGTTTGATCACCTGATTGTAGTATACAAAATGGCGCTGACGAAGTTTGTCAAAGGCCAGCTGTACACGTCCGCCGATTTCGGGCAAGATCATGATTTTCAGGTATTTGTTCTCCAGAAACAACCCTGTGTATTCCTTATCTTCTTTGGTATCAAGAATTTTTTCAATCACCGGATTGGGATAAACAACCCCGCTGCTTCCCTGGTACACCCTTTTTTCAAAGAACATAGGATTTCTTTCCTTCTCCCCGGTTTCGTAGGTTGGAATGGTAACCCTGGCCTGCCAGATCTCAACATCATTCATGGTATCAATATTTTTTAGTGTCGGATGTAATTGTCTTCTAAATTTTCAAGCGTTTGCCCTTTGGTCTCGGTCACTTTGTTTTTCACAAACAGGAATCCGAGAAAACAGATGGCGGCGTACAGATAGAATGGGCCGTACGTTCCAAGCACCTTGGCGAGCACGGGGAAGGTAAATACCAGTACGAAATAGGCTAGCCAGAGTGATACAGTGGCTATTGAAGTGGCAACGCCCCTGATCTGGTTCGGGAATATTTCTGTGATTAAAACCCAGGTAACCGGCGCCAGTGAGGTGGCGTACATGGCAATTGCCGACAACACCAGCAGCGATACGATGATCGGAGCTGCGCCGTTTTGCAATACAAAAGCCAGTGCGATATAGGTAATGGAGAGTCCGAGTGAACCGATCAGCATCAATGGCCTTCTGCCCAGCTTATCGACCTGCCACATCGCTACCAGTGTAAAGATCAGATTCACGATCCCGATCATCACCGTTTCCATCAACTGGCGGTCCAGATCAGCACCGATGGATTCGAAAATGGTTGAAGTATAGTTGAACACCACGTTGATCCCGCAAAGCTGTTGAAACACAGCCAGGGTGATTCCAACGACAAGCGCCGGTCGTACAGACTTTTGAAATACATCTGAAAAGGAATCCTTGGAGGCCGGAACCGTACTGTTTTCCAATGCCTTTTGTGTGGTTGAAACAAAGTATTCATTCCCGATTTTGGCAAGAATCTTCAATGCACGTTCACGTTGCCCGTTCATCATTAGCCATCTCGGACTTTCAGGCAGCCAAATCACCCCGACCAAAAACAATACGGCCGGAACAGCACCCAAACCAAACATCCTTCTCCAGGCTTCAGGACCTGTATCGGCCAAAAAGTAGTTGACCAGATTGGTAATCAGTATACCAAAAACAATAGTTAATTGATTGATAGATACATTTCTGCCGCGCATTTCAGCGGGTGAGACTTCGGCGATGTACATCGGGCTCAACATAGAAGCCATGCCCACACCAATTCCTGCCGCAAAGCGCATGGCTACGAACGTGAGCAGATTACCCGACAAAGCCATTCCAATAGACGAAACCGCGAAGATGGCTGCTGCGACGATCAGACCCAATTTACGACCGTATTGATCAGATAATTTCCCGGCGAAAATACAGCCTACAATACATCCCAAAGCCAGAGAACCTGTCAGAAATCCTTCCCACCACACGTCCAGCTGAAACTCATTTCGCAGGAAAGGCAATGCACCGGATATCACAGCAAAGTCGAAACCAAAAAGGTATCCGCCCAAAGCCGAGATCAGCGAAATGCCAATGATATAGCCGCTGTTGTATCTAATAAGATGTTGATTTACAGTACTCATTGTAATCAAAAGAGGTTAAGGAGTTTTGCCAATTTGATACATTTCCATACTGAAGTAACCTTTCAGGTACCACAGACAAAGTCACCGGGATCAAAATTGGTTCTGCAAAAATCAGTGGTTTTGTCGTGTTTGAGAATGGATTAAAATACTAAAAACCTGTATAATCTTATGAAGCGTAATTTTAAAAATATTGAGAAAAAAATAGTAAATAATAGAAATATTTTGTGGCAGGGACAGGCCTTTTAACGGAGTTGAGTAATCATTGTTCCTAATTTACATAAGGCCAGGTATACCGTAAAACAGGGAAATGAGTGATAGAATATGGATAATTCAATAACACCTAACTAGTAACACTCCTCCGAAAGTCTCTTGGAGAAATACCCATCATACCTGTAAAAATCCGGCTAAAATGGAATGCATCCTGGTAGCCCAGCTGATCGGCGACTTCATTGATCCGTAGGGGAGTGTCTTTCAAAAGATGGCAGGCTCTTTGTATTTTGAGGAATGTAAAAAAATTAATGGGAGATTTCTGAATTTTTTGCCGGAAAACGGCTGAATAATGCGAAGCAGACATGTTCGCTACACCTGCCAGTTCGGATAAGGTCAGACTTTTGCTTAGGTTCTGCTTCATAAACTCGATCGTCTGGCCGACGGCATCCTGCCCGGAAATGGCAACCGATATCGGGTTGACCAACGAGCTTTTAAAAGTCGTAAGAAAATGCCTGAGGGCATTACTCGCATACACCAGGTTTTCCTCGTTGAAAGACATTTCCAGATGCGAGAGAATATCATCAAAAAGAACAAGGCGCTGATGTCTTGGCGGAATAGGAACTGGTCCGGAAGGTAATTGGAGAAAGTTGATAAATTCTCCGGATAATCTGCCTGTAAAATGGATCCAGTAGATAGACCACGGCATTTCCGGATTGGCACCGTAAGAATGTGCATGATTAGCGGGAATGATAAAAAACTCATCCGCTCCCACCTCGAAGTACGTTTCACCCGTTCTAAACCATCCGAGTCCTTCTGCACAATAGATCAGAATATGTTGCGCTGAACCTTTCAAACGGTCTCTGTCATGAAAGGACGCCGTTGGATAAAATCCTATATCGGTGATGTAAAGCGATTCGCACAAAGGATGAATAGCGAGCTGTTGGATGGTATCAGCCGGTAAAATGGCACTTCTTTGCCCTGCAAATCCTTCCTCTTTTCTAATCATAACCGCTGTGCAATAAGAATTATATCCATCTTTTTCGTAACAAAAACCATGTAAAGTTAGGATGGTGTATGATAATTTTGCAACTCTATAATCAAATTATGATGTCAAGAATCCTATATCTCTTTTTATTAAGCACGCTATTTTCGCTATCTGCGACAGCACAGGAAAGCTTATCGCTGGCTGGTGAATGGGAAGTCGCGTTTGATATTGATGACGCCGGTTCACACCGGATGCTGAAGCGCCGCATGCCACATAAAATTCAGCTACCGGGAACAACGGATCAGGCCGGATTGGGAGAAGCCCTCAAGACTAAACCTGAGTTGAACCGGGAATCGCTGTACCAGCTTGCACGAAAACACCGGTTTGTCGGCACTGCCTGGTATCGCCGCAAAATCACCATTCCTGAAAACTGGAAAGGAAAACAAATTAAATTGAATCTGGAGCGCGTTCTTTGGCTG
>DASYHR010000720.1:0-9981 GCA_035998385.1 Dyadobacter sp.
ATAAATGCTTCACAGTTCCATAAAATGTTTCTGAATGGAGACGACGAGGAAGATCTTGTTGTATTTGACCGTACCAATAACAGAGTTACTACATTTCTGGCATCTGCACATCCGAATGATCCGGCTCAGAAAGTATACATACACGCGCCGGCTTATGAATCCGCATTTCCTAAAATGGAAAACTGGATGATTCTTGCAGATTATGATGGGGATGGATTAAAGGATCTTTTTACGAGTACTTCATTAGGAATAAAAGTATACCGTCAGCTGAAGACCGGAAACGTATGGTCATGGGAACTGCAAAGAGAAGTGATTAGTACAAGAGGATATAATTCGGTTATCAATTTGCAGGTGTCCGGTCCGGATATACCCGGCATTGTTGATATTGACGGAGATGGTGATCTGGATATTATCACATTCGATTTTGCCGGAGAGTCTATTGAGCTGCATCAGAATATGAGTGTGGAACGTTTCGGGGTTCCGGATAGCCTGGGTACGACTACAGCTCCCGTCTATGCAAGAAACGGCGACTGCTGGGGTAACTTCCACAAAGGTACAAGCGAAGATTTTGTGTTTAACTATCCCTGTGGTGTAACCGATCCGTCAGCTCCGTCGGGGGGGCGTGTGTTACATGCCGGTAATTCCATCTTATTTCGCGACCTGAACGGGGATGGAAAGCCGGATTTGCTGATCGGCCATATCAGTAATGAACACCTTTCATTTATTACCAATTCAACAACCGGGCTTGCCGCGAATTTTGTGAATTTCACCAATAGCTACCCGGCGACTGCACCCGTTTCTTTCCATATTTTCCCCACGGCTTTCATGGAAGACGCAGATTTCGACGGAGTGGATGACCTGCTCGTCGCACCCGGTGTGTCGTCCAACGATGGCAATATGGTTAATTTCAAAGCGTCTGCGTTGCTGTATCACAATGCAGGACAAAATAATAACCCTGATTTCAAACTGACAAAAAACAATTTTCTCCAGGATGAAATGGTAGATGTCGGAGAAAACGCAGCACCTTCCTTTTTTGATATTGATGGCGATGGTGATTTGGACATGATCATCGGAACGGGAGGTATGCCGGGAGGAAATACAGGTTTTCGTGGAAGCCTATGGCTTTTAACCAATACAGGTACAGCCACTGCTCCGGTATATGAAGTGACATCGGAAAATTATCTGGATTTGAAAACCGCACTCGGGCTCTACAATATCAAACCGCAATGGGCCGATTTCAACGGTGACGGGGTAATCGACCTGGGCTTTTTCGGGACTTCAACCGCTAGTCTTCGTCCTGAATTTCGATTTATACCCAATAAAGGAACAAAGACCGGCCCTGTGCAGCTTAGTCTGTCAGATGCCGTTACTATCTCTCTCCCTGGAGAGTCGCAGATCGGTGATTCACCTTTTTTCTACGACACGGATGGTGACGGCGACCTGGATATGATCGTTGGGAAACCTCTGGGTAATATATATCATTATGTCAATACGGGTTCAAACGGGCAGTATGCCTGGAGATTGGAAACCGATGCGCTGGCAGGTGTGGGAATCAATTATGAGGGGCGCTTTTCTCAAGCGGTGGTAGCAGATATTGATCTGGATGGGTTGCCTGACTTACTTACTGCGGACCATACGGGAAATGTGAGGGTATTTTACAAAGCTGTATGGGGGAAATGGACCGACCGGGAGAGTCAGCTCATGGAGCTTAACGGAAAGCCTGCCGCCGCTATGTTAGGCCGTTATTTGTATGTGACTGTGGGAGATTATAACGGTGACGGCAAACCGGATATCGCTGTAGGCAATAATGGGGGAGGATTGTCTCTTTTTGAAAACATCCTTTCAGTTGTCGTTACCGGCGTTGAGCCACCTGCTCAGGGAACCGCCAAAGTATACCCTAATCCGGTGAAGGGAATTGTCAAAATCTTATCTTCTTACAAAGCTTCGTTGCGTATCCTGACGGTTGCAGGTATGGTGCTTCATCAAAATATTGCAATTCAACATGATACCGAACACCAGATCAATACTACAGGCTGGACGCCGGGTCTATATCTATTTGAGATCAAAGGAGACCGGTTTCAGGAAGTTAAAAAGATAGTTGTGCATTGAGGACCTTATCAATTTCAGTGGCTTTAGAGGATCGGAACAGTACCTGGAAATGCATTTCAGAAATAAGATTCCGGTATTAAGTAGATAGCCGCGTTCCGGTACTTACCCGAAGTAATTATTTGACGGAAGAAGTAAAACTGGATTAAGCTCTGAAAAATTATTCATTTGAGCAGTACGGTACAGGACGCGGTTGAGCTTTTGACGTCAGAAATTACATGTTCCTTTTCAACGGAACGCATAATGGCGTACCACAAAACAACCACTAAACCTCATGCAAGCTTTATTAGGCGTTCTGTTTCACTTCATAGGAGGGTTTGCCTCTGGTAGTTTTTATATTCCTTATAAGAAAGTTCAGGGCTGGGCATGGGAATCTTACTGGATTGTTGGAGGTCTCTTTTCATGGTTTATCGTACCGCCACTGGCTGCGTACCTTACCATTCCGGACTTCACAAGCATTATTGCACACACCAACGGAGGCATTCTCGCACTCACTTATTTCTTCGGCGTTTTATGGGGAATCGGCGGTTTGACTTACGGACTCGGTGTAAGGTATCTCGGTGTATCTCTTGGTAGTTCAATCATTTTAGGGATTTCCTCCGTTTTCGGATCGCTTATTCCATCAATCTATTATCAGTTCAATCCACAGGCAGGGAAAGATTCAATATCAGATCTTTTTACAAATACCTGGGGGCAAATGGTACTTCTTGGTTTGCTTGTTTGCGTAATCGGGATTATCGTTTGTGGGAAAGCGGGTAGTATGAAGGATAGAGATCTCAAAAACAGCGGCTTTATCGCTGACGACAAAACTGAGTTTAAAATTGGTCTCGGACTTACAGTTGCTATTATTTCCGGGGTGCTAAGTGCCTGCTTTGCATTTGGTATTGATGCAGGAAAAGTAATGGCTGAAGAGGCCAATGAACTTTGGAAACTTGAAAATCCCGGGCAGGGTGAGTTTCTGTTTCAGAATAATGTAACCTATGTAGTGATATTACTTGGTGGACTTACAACCAACTTCATCTGGTGTATGTTGCTGAATGCGCGCAATAAAACTTTCGGCGATTACACCAATAAGAAAGCGCCTCTGCTGAATAATTATATTTTTTCAGCCATTGCTGGTACAACCTGGTTTTTACAATTCTTCTTCTACGGTATGGGGGAAAGTAAGCTGGGTAACGGACCAAGTTCATGGATTTTACACATGGCGTTCATTATTTTGGTTGCCAATTCCTGGGGGCTTATTCTGAAGGAATGGAAAGGTATTTCAAAGCAAACTTTGACAACGATTCTTTCGGGAATTCTGATCATCATCCTGTCGGTGCTGATTGTGGGATACGGGAACTACCTCAGATAATAATCGGGAATATAATTTGGAATAATGGAAATGGTTATCTGTGTCAGGTAGCCATTTTCGCTTTTTGACAGTATACAATCACATGGGCGATATAAATCTAAATCAAGGTACATTCGGGTATGATCTCGAATTTCTCAGCAAACATCAGTCGATCATCACGCTAACGGCTGAGGACGACCATGATGCCAAAGCATTGGTTGTCGCCGGTTATCAGGGCAGGGTCATGACAAGTACTGCAACGGGGGATGGAGGGAATAGTTATGGATGGGTCAACTATAGGCTGATAGAAAGCGGAGCACATCAACCACATATGAACGCCTTCGGAGGTGAAGAGCGTTTTTGGCTTTCGCCTGAAGGAGGGCAGTTTTCAGTGTATTTCAAAAATGGAGATTCTTTCGATTTTGAAAACTGGCAAACTCCATCTTGTATAGATTCCCTGCCATTTAGTATTACCGAATTGACCAATTTTTCTGCAAGTTTTCACATGGAGGCGGAGCTGGAAAATCACAGCGGGACGAAGTTCAGCATTGCCGTGAACCGTACTGTTCTTATGCTTGATAAACAGACAATCTTTTCTTCTTTGGGTATTGATTCACTGGGTAATTGTAAATCTGTTGCCTACAGCTCAACAAATGAAATAACGAACAACGGCTCTGCATGGAAACCAGAAACAGGTATGATAGGAATCTGGCTTTTAGGAATGTTTAAGCCAAGTGATAAAACTGTTATTATCGCTCCCTATACGAATCAACATGCAAATCGCCTTATGTTGACTGACAACTATTTTGGCAAAATTCCGTCAGAAAGGTTAATAATCAATGACGCAGCTGTACTTCTGATGGCAGACGGTAAATATCGTAGCAAGATTGGCCTCGCTCCTCATTCAGCAACAAATGTTGCCGGAAGCTACGATGCTGAAAATGGTCTTCTTACCATTATACAATACGGCTTGAACCGTGATGAACGTTACCTCAAATCAACGTGGGAGATGCATGATGAGCCTTACAAAGGTGATGTCTTCAATGCGTACAATGATGGGAAACTGGATGATGGTACACAAATGGGGCCGTTTTATGAATTGGAGTCCAGTTCATCGACCAGGGAGTTAAGGGAAGGTGAAAAGCTGGTTCACAATCAGAAGACCTATCATTTTGAAGGTGAGGCTGAAGCGCTGAATGAAATCGCGTTGCAAGTTTTAAATGTTCAGCTTGATCAGATCGGTACGTATTTTTGGTGAAACCTAGAATGGATTTTTGATACTGAAAACGGGCATTTGCAGATAAAGATAGTCAGCTGTAGAAAGTGAGAGGGTATAACTAACTGGCAGGACACTTTTGGCTTACAGAGATTTATTTATCCTGAAACCCGTTTCGGGGCGAAACTTTGTTAGTGATCATTTAACCTGTGTCAGGATGAAATGTAATAAAAAGTATATTGTCGGTTTTGGATGTCTGGCTTGGCTTGTGTTATCAGGCGTGCATGGATATGCCCAGAAGAAAAAACAAGGGAAGAGTGTATCATTCGATAAAACTGAGCTTACAAAAACATTCATCGCAGAAGGTGCTGCCATGGGCGATGTGAACAAGGATGGCAAAAAGGACATTCTTTCAGGTGCCTATTGGTTTGAAGCTCCGGACTGGAAGCAACATGAACTGGCTAAACCTCAGACTTTTAATTATGACGGCAGTTATAGCGACTCGTTCCTTGACTTTGCCATGGATGTCAATCAGGATGGATGGATTGATCTCATTCGTATAGATTGGCCGGGTAAAGCAGCTGTTTGGCATGAAAATCCTAAAAACAAACCGGGTCATTGGGCGACACATGTAATTCACTCGTCTGTTGGCAATGAGTCACCAATGCTCGTGGATATTGACGGTGACGGTCGCCCGGATTTACTTTGTAATGATCCTACACAAAAGAAAGTAATCTGGCTTAAATCTCCGGAGAAAAAAGGAGATACAACCTGGACTGAGTACGTCATTAGCAGTGATCCTGCGCGTGCTACGCATATGTACACGCATGGAATCGGATATGGGGACATTAACGGAGACGGTCGTAAGGATGTGGTGGTAAAAGATGGTTGGTGGGAAGGTCCGGCCGAAGGGCCTGTTCAGAATGGGAAAAACAAGGATTGGAAATTTCATCCTGCCGATCTGGGTAAAGATTGTTCTCAAATGTATGTGCTGGATTTGAACGGGGATGGGCTCAATGATGTAATCAGTGCATCGGCGCATGATTATGGAATGTGGTGGCATGAGCAGGGCAAGGATGTAAGTGGAAATCCGACCTGGATGCACCACGATATTGACACTTCGTTTTCGCAGTCGCATGGGTTAGCGCTTGCGGATGTGAATGGTGACGGGAATCCGGATCTGGTAACAGGTAAGCGATACTGGGCACATCATGGAAAGGATCCGGGAGAAAGGGAACCAGCAGTCCTGTATTGGTTTGAATATAAGCCGGGAAAAACGCCTGTCTGGATCAAACATGAAATTGACAATGATTCGGGTGTCGGGCTTCATGTAACTGTCGAAGATCTCAATAACGACGGACTACCGGATATCGTGACGGGTAATAAAAAGGGCGTCAGAATATTTACACAACAAAAAAACAAATAAAGCAGGTCATCAATTGTATGCAATTCGGAATTAATACCTATCTGTTTTCTTCACCATTTACGGATGAGAGCGTCTCTTTCTTTCCGCTTTTTAAATCATGGGGTTTTGATTTTGTTGAGATTGCGGTAGAAAATCCGTCGGATATCAATCCGGTATTTGTCAGAGAAGAACTTGATAAACATGGATTGACATGCAGGTCGGTTTGTGCAGCAACAGGACCGGGTAGGGATTTAAGAGGAAACAGGAAAGAGCAGGTTACGTCAATCGAATATGTGCGGGCGCTCATTGATATTGCGCCGTTATTGGGAAGTGGTCTCGTAGCGGGACCTATTTACTCCTCAGTCGGCAGAGCTGAAATGGTGCCGGCCGATGAACGTAAAAAACAATGGAATCTGGTCAGTGAGAACCTTAGGAGTCTCTGTAAATATGCTTCCGAAAGAAATGTCAGATTAGCCATTGAGCCATTAAACAGGTATGAAACGGATTTTATTAATACTTGTGCGCAAGCGTTAAAAATGATTGAAGATGTAGCGAGTGATGCTCTTTACGTACACCTCGACGCCTTTCATATGAATTTGGAAGAAAAAGATCCTGCGTTGGCGATTACCCGGGCCGGGGACAAGCTGGCATTGTTACATGCATCTGGCAGCGACAGAGGAACTCCCGGAGGGGATCAGATTGACTGGGACAGGATATTCGTGGCTTTGGATAAGATCAATTACCAGGGCGATATTGTGATAGAATCATTTACGCCTGACGTCAAAGTGATCGCCAAAGCAGCTTCCATATGGCGCGAAATCGAAGCTTCCAAAGATGCCATTGCAATAGACGGTCTCGCGTTTCTGCGCTCTTTAAATATGTGAAAAAACTGATAGGTTCTGAAGCAAAAAAGGTTTCCGGTGAGAGCCGGAAACCTTTTTTGTATATTATTTAAAACCTGATCAGGCTGTTACGTCTTCCTCCAGATATGATTCTGTAAGTTTCAACACTACAGATGTTCTGTTACGGGTTTTTGTAGCCAGGTCAACATCCTTGGACAGTGATTTTCCGAAAGATGGAATCAGCGTCCGGAATTTCGCCTGCCATTCAGGGGAAACAGCTTCTTTTGGAAAGCACTTATGTATCAGGTCTACCATGATCGATACAGATGTGGATGCTCCCGGAGACGCACCTAAGAGAGCTGCCAGGGAACCGTCAGCCGCAGTTACCATTTCTGTACCAAATTCAAGTACTCCACCGGCATCTTTGTCTTTTTTGATTACCTGCACACGTTGGCCGGCCGTTTCCAATACCCAATCTTCCAATTTAGCGCCAGGCACATAGTCGTCCAAAGCTGCAAGCCTGTCCTGCGGAGACTGTCTTACCTGATCGATCAGATATTTTGTCAACGGGATATTGTGAATACCCGCAGCAAGCATAGGTTTGATATTGTTTAGTTTAATCGAAAGCGGTAGGTCGAGATACGATCCGTTCTTCAGGAATTTCGTAGAAAAACCAGCATACGGTCCGAAAAGAAGCGCTTTCTTTCCATCAATCATTCTGGTGTCAAGGTGAGGAACAGACATAGGAGGTGAGCCTACCGCAGCCTTTCCGTACACTTTCGCCTGGTGTTTCTCGATGATATCAGGGTTGGTACACACCAGCCACTGGCCACTTACCGGGAAACCACCAAAACCTTTTCCTTCCGGAATGTTTGATTTCTCAAGCAATGGCAATGATCCGCCACCAGCACCGATAAATACAAATTTTGACCGAACGTAGCTGACATTTTTCGTATCTCTGTCTTTTACAGATAACGTCCAGTTTCCTTTGCCTTTCTGGAAGTCGTCCACCTCATGGTTCAGATGTAATGTCACTCCGTCCTGGCTCTCCAGGTATTTGAACATGGCACGTGTCAGCGAACCGAAATTTACATCCGTTCCCAGATCCATTTTTGTCGCCGCCACTTTTTGCGAGGCGTCTCTGCCGTTCATCACCAGGGGAATCCAGTTTTCCAATTCCTCCTTGTTTTCAGAATATTCCATTCCTTCAAACAAGTGATGACCCGTAAGTGACTCAAAGCGATTTTTCAGATACTGTACATTGTTTTCACCCCAAACAAAACTCATGTGCGGAATGTGACGAATAAACTCATCAGGAGATTCGATGATGCCGTCCTCAACGAGATAAGACCAGAATTCTTTTGAGACCTCAAACGATTCTGCAATTTTGATAGCTTTTGAAATGTCTATAGAACCATCCTGCTTTTCAGGCGTGTAGTTCAGTTCACAGAAAGCGGAGTGACCCGTTCCTGCGTTGTTCCATGCATCGGAACTCTCGGCAGTAACCCTGTCAAGGCGTTCAAAAATAGCAATAGAGAAAGCTGGATTCAGTTTTTTTAATAAAACTCCCAGCGTTGCACTCATAATACCCGCACCAATCAGAACAATATCAGGGGTAGTAATTATAGAAGATTTTTTTATGCGCATTAGGAATGAAAGTTTATTTAAGGTAATCGATCAACCCGGAAAAATCCAAATGTATACCTGTAACAACTGTAGAGGCATGAAATGTTTCCAAAATAGTATAATTTAATAGATAAAGTAAAGTGGTATGATAAAAGTTCTTTTTTATGATCAATAAAAACATTATTTGTTTCTATTTGTAAGAAGAGATGGGTGCAGTGTTTAGAATAAATAAAAAAAGAGAGGTTATTGATTTGATCAATAACCTCTCTTCGATCTATAAAAAGTATAATTTATTTTGCGATTCTGAAACTCTCTCCGTTGAGACGTAATATGTAAGTCCCATGCTGATAACGGGACATATCCAGTGTCTGATAACCTGCAGGATTTTGACCTTGAAAAATTCTGATTCCCGCTTCGTTGAAGACTTCCATGCTGTGAATGATGCGGTCAGATTCAATAGACAAAACTTGCTCTACAGGATTTGGGTAAAGTTTTACAAGACTTTTTCCGTCGAGGCGAACGCTGATCATGTTGCTGTAGGAGCTTCGTCCGTCCAGATCAATCTGTTTGATACGGTAATAAAATTGACCCGGTTCAAGTAGCTGGTCTGTAAATGTGTAGGTGCTGGTAGTTGATGTGTTGCCTGCAGCTGCTACAGAGGCAATTTTCTCAAACTGACCCTTACCTCTTCTTTCAATCTCAAAAACGGAACTGTTACTTTCTTCCGTCGTAGCCCATTGTAACTCGGTCGTGAGGTTGTCCATGCCAAATCCTTTGAAGTATTTCCAGGTAACAGGTAAAGAAGTGCTCGAGACAAAAGTGCCGGGAGAAAATACCGTATTCTGGAATGTGTCTGTTACTTTAAGACGATACACGCCAGGATTTCCGGTGATTTGCCGGTTGGTGGATTGAACCGCATTGCAGTCATTGCTATTTGATAGCCACGCATAAGCATTCCATGTATTGGTAGCTGACAAAGTAGTGCCACTTACTGATACCTCTGCAGGAGGCGTTGCAGGGTAGGGGATCGCATTGGCGAAGAAATTGGCATCAAGGTGATTCACCCAAAATTTTGCCAAAGAGTCAAGCCCGCCTCCTGAAAAATGAACCTGGTCGTGCCGATATGTGCTGTTATAGTAATCGTCCGTCGCTGGTCCTACAAATACGTTGGGCACTTTGTATTGCGACTGGTATCCGGTGGTGGCAATTCCGATTACGTCATTTTGGGCAGCAATGACGTCGGGAGAAGTATAGCTGACATCATTAAGGTCACCTTCTTTTTTGAAAGAAAACCTTGAAGCCCTTGCTACAGCAAAAGGTAAATTAGGCTTGTTGGTCAGATTCCTGCTTGCTTCTATTACCTCGCGAAGGTCATTCCGGTAAGTTTCACGACTTGTTGCAGTTTTGGTGTCGCTTTCGCCCTGATGCCACAGAATAGCGCGAACTCCAACCT
>DASYHR010001043.1:0-5469 GCA_035998385.1 Dyadobacter sp.
CTGAAGGGACAGACGTAAAAGTAAGATTTGCCGGCGATACACTCAAAGCGCCCGGCATCGGTGATGATACCCGCGGACTGGCCATTGTGCTTACGGTGTTGAAGGCTTTAAACAAAAATAAAATCGAGACTGAGGCTGATGTATATGTAATTGGAACTGTGGGAGAAGAAGGACTGGGTGACTTACGGGGAGTAAAACAGCTCTACAGCAAAGACGGGCTTAAAATTGATTCCCATATTGCAGTAGATGGTGGCGGCGTAGGTAGAATCGTAAATGGTGGCGTAGGATCACTCCGTTACAAAGTGACTTTCAAAGGTCCGGGCGGACATTCCTACGGTGCATTCGGGCTGGTGAACCCGCATAATGCGCTGGCACGAGCGATTCACTATTTCACCGTTGAAGCAGACAAATTCACCAAAAGCGGAGAGAAAACAACTTACAATATTGGAGTGATCGGTGGCGGAACTTCGGTGAATGCAATCCCATTCGAGTCCTGGATGGAGGTTGATATGCGCTCGGAAAATCCTGAAAAACTCAAACAGATTAATCAGCTCTTACAGACAGCCATCAAACGCGGCCTTGCCGAAGAGAATGCAATGAAAAGAATGGGAGAAGACCTGACTGTGGATGTAAAAAATGTGGGTGACCGTCCGACGGGCTTTTTGGCTGAAACTGCGCCACTGGTACAGAGAGCAGCTGCGGTCGCAGATTTTTTTGGCTCAGTACCAATGTTAGGTATGAGCTCAACGAATGCGAATACACCACTTTCACTGGGAATCCCCTGCGTTACAATAGGCGGTGGCGGCACAGGCGGTAATGCACACGCGCTGGACGAATGGTGGTACAATGACAAAGGACATCTTGCCATTCAAAATGCACTTTTGTTATTGCTGGCTGAAGCAGGTTTGGCAAAGTAAATATTGTTGCTGACCTATATTCAGGTATAATTACCATCACGGACATCGTTGCGCGTACTCAATTGCAGACGAGCAACGATGTCCGTTTATATTTGAAACCTTAACTCAATTTCATTTTGATCGGATCCCATTTGATCACTTTTTTACTGAAGTAGCTTTCATTACAAGCTAGTGCCGGTGCTGCTGCTCTGAAACCAAACTCTGCGTTTTCGACAACCGGTTTGTTTGTCCGGATCGAATCGAAAAAATTGGTGAAGTGATCCAAATGATCACTGTAACCAGCTGGTGCTTTGAATACAATATCTTCCTTCGTTTTTCTTTTGCGCTGCTCTGCTGACCACTTCGCTTCGTACTCCTTTTTCATCTCTTCCTGCATACTTTGCGAAAAAGTAAACACTGAATCGTAGCCGCCAAAGCCCGGCGCTTCGGGAAGTAAACTATGTTTGATTTTGATATCATTGCCCATGACATCAATCACCCCTTCCGAACCGACGAGTCTGATCACTTCCTGTCCGCCGGTACCGCTGATAAAGTTTACCTGAAGTGTCAACTGAAATGCGTCGTGTTGAGGTGAATCCGGATATTGCATCACGCCTGACATTACATCAGGCAGGTTTCGGCCATCTTTCCAGTAACTGAATTGCCCAGTGCTGTATATGCTCTCCGGCCCGTTGGATCCTGTGATAAAATGTGTTCCGCTTAGCAGGTGAATAAATAAGTCGCCTGCCACGCCCGTTCCGACTTCCTTAAATGCCCGCCACCAGAAGAACTTCTTGGCATCAAAAGGCATTTTACCAGTCACTTCGATAAACCTCTCCCAATCTGTCGTCATCGCATCCGCATCTTTTGGAATGGTATATTCCCAGGCTCCGATCGAACTCTGCCGGTCGTACACCGCATTGACCATATTGAGCTTACCGATCTCGCCGGCAGCCAGTAATTCTTTCGCCTTGGCGTAACCGATGCTACTCACCCGCTGACTTCCCACCTGCAACACTTTACCCGCCCTTTTAGCAGCCGCGATTACCGGATGCCCTTCGCTGATTTTATAGACCATCGGCTTTTCGCAGTAAACATGTTTTCCTTTTGCCAGTGCGTCAAGGGTAATGCGCGCGTGCCAAACATCCGTCGTTGCAATGATGACAGCGTCGACGTCGGAGCGATCCAGAAGCTCTTTGTAATTACGTGTTGTGTAAAGCTGATTACCAAATTTTTCCTTCGCGTTCTGAATTCTGCCGGTGTACAAATCGCAAATACCCGCCAGCTCAACACCGGGCACTTTCAGCGCCGAGTCAAGATCGAAATGCCCCTGCACTCCATAACCAATCACTCCTACCCTGATTTTGTCATTTGCGGAACTCTTTCGTTCATAATGCAGGATGCGCTCTTCCGCTTTTTCCTGTGCAGCAAGGGACGACAAAGGTGAGGATGCCGCGACCAAACCCACAGCGCCGATACGTGTAAGAAACTGTCTTCTTGAATTTTTGTTATGCTCTTCCATAAATTATTTCTGCAGAATAGATTATTGAACTGAGTAACTTACAAATGCAAATTTTTTACTGTCGGCGTTCCATGACGGTACATTGATCGTGCCCTGCCCACCAAAAAATACAGGTGTCAGGTCTTTAATTTCTTTCGTCCCGAGGTTCATCAAACGCAATTTAACATCTTTTCCGAAAAGATGGTTTTGCTTTTGATCCGAAATATAAGCGATGTAGACGATCCATTTATTGTCTGGTGAAGGATGCGCAAACCAATTGGAATTCGTGTCAAAAGTCAACTGTTCTGCATTACTTCCGTCGGCCAACATACGCCATATCTGCATGTGCCCGGTTCGGTAGGAATTGAAATAGATGTATTTACCATCCGGCGAATAATCAGGACCGTCATCCAGCCCCTCCTCGGTGGTCAACCTCTTCTCCGTACCACCCTCAACATCAATGGTGTATACATCGTAGTTGCCATTTCTTTCGGCGCAGTATGCCAGCGTTTTACCATCAGGCGTCCAGCCATGCCAGAACGAAGGAACCTCTGGTGTAATCCGCTTAGGCTCACCTCCATGAATTGGCAACACATAAATGGCTGATTTATACGGTTTAGGAGATTGATCTTTTTTATCGTTATGACTGATTACAAGCCACTTACCATCCGGTGAAATTCCGTGGTCGTTATTAGATTGATTCGCAAATCCGGTATTCAGCTGAGCCAGCTTTTCGGATTTTAGATCCAGAGTATAAATTTTGCCTTTGCTGTTCAATATCAAATAATTGTCGCGATGCCAATTCGGGGCTTCAAAATGGGCTTTCACTGTCAGCACGGTGTCTATTTTTCCAGATTGAACATCAAGCGTCTGCACAAAACTAGTAGTATCCTTTTTGACCTGAGCATGGGAGTCGCAAGCACAAAACAAAGTCATAGCCGCCAGGACATGGCTACAGCAACGGGAAAGATAACTTCGATGTAAAAAATTTCGCTTCAACATAAGGTGAGAGATGTTTAAGTAATTGAGCTGAGCGAATGTAGAGACAATTATTTACATTCTAAAAAAAAGAATGTAAATAATTTTATGAATGATTAAACTTTAAATTATAACAAAATGATAAAAATGTGAAATTTTATAGATTTCCTTACATTTGCAAAAAGCCATCTGGCTAGACATTCAGTCGTCCTGTTTAAGTTTAAAATGGAAAAATCGCCTTACGATCAATATATCCCACACCTTTCCATAGACTGCGTGATTTTTGGTTATGAAAACAGGGAATTAAAAGTGCTGATCTCCAAATTTCGGTTTGGCGGAGGAAGTTGGTCGTTGCCGGGTGGGTATATCAAAAAGACTGAAAGTGTAGATGCTGCGGCGAGCCGGATTCTGAAATACAGAACGGGTCTGGAAGATATTTATCTGGAACAATTCAGAATATTTGGCGATGAAAAAAGGATTGTGGACAGTCCCAACAATGCAAATTTGAGAGCTGAGCTCAGCAAATTCAACAGTGAACAATATAATGATGAGGCGATTGACTGGATGACCGGGCGATTCGTCTGCGTTGGCTACTACGCACTTGTTGATATCAGCAAGGTGAATACACAGCCGGGCGAATTCGACGACTATCTGGAATGGCGCAGTGTGAACCAAATTCCTCCGATGATGCATGACCACAGTGAAATTATCACAGGCGCACTGGAAACACTACGCGACCGACTGGATAAAAAACTGATCGGCTTTAACCTTTTACCGGAGAATTTCACGATTAAAGAAGCACAGCAGCTCTATGAAGCCGTATATGATAAAGCATTCCCCATCAATAATTTCCAGAAAAAAATGATGGATCTGAATGTATTGGAAAAATTGCACAAAAAGTACACAGGTGCATCCAATACAGCTCCGTATTTATACAGGTTCAGGAAGGATCATTAGCGGTTGGTCATGAGTATAGTAACCATTCAACTTCTTTATTCCGGTTTTAACCGAACATACTATGACTGCCCAATTTCGTAATTATCTGAGCCGTTTTGTTGAGCTGAACGATCAGGAATGGGAAGCTTTCACGCAACATATGTTTGTGAAATCAATTCCTAAAAAGCAATACCTGGTTAACCAGGGGAATAATTCCAGGGAAATCTACTTTCTGATCCGTGGCTCATGCAGGCTTTATTATGACAAAAATGGAGAAGAAAAAACGACCTATTTCTTTTTTGAGAATAACCTGGTCGCTGACTATCTCGGTTGTGTAACCAACAGCCCTAGCACCATGTCCATACAAGCTCTGGAAGATTGTGAACTGATTTATTTCAAATATGAAACATTAACAAACTTGTACGAAACACATCCGGTCTTTCAGATTTTCGGGCGTAAACTTGCGGAATATTTGTTTGCCGGGCTGGATATGCGCTTGGCCGAACTGCTGACGCTCACACCTGAAGAACGTTATCTCAAATTCCTCAACACCGCCATCAAGCGTAAAATCATCGAGCGTATCCCGCAGCAGTATATTGCTTCCTACCTGGGTATTACGCCTGTGTCGCTGAGCCGCATACGCAGGCGTATCATTTCCGCCTGATTTCTTATCTTTTGTTAACGTTTTCTAACTGGTTCTGATTCGACATTTGCATCATCTTATAATTGAATAAAATCATGAAGACGCTGATCAAAATCGAAGAAGTTGCACAGTTTATTGTAACCATCGTTCTGTTCAATCAACTACCATTTGTATGGTGGATATTTCCTGCCGTTCTGCTGTTACCGGATCTGAGTATGATTGGATATGCCATTAGCAACAAGGCAGGCGCATTTTGCTATAACTTATTCCATCATAAAGCACTGGCTGTAGCAATTGGCCTGGCGGGATACCAAATCTCTAACGATTATATGTTACTGGCCGGCGTTATTCTGTATGCACATTCCAGTATGGACAGAATGTTTGGTTATGGATTAAAAGGATCAAGACCAAATGTTGTGGAGTAACTTGGATTAAGCATATAATTGAGTTAGACGGTAAAGGAAAAATTCGACGTTGCGAACCCCTCTGAACTGACTTCTAAATGCTTTTATTTT
>DASYHR010000739.1:0-2404 GCA_035998385.1 Dyadobacter sp.
AGTCTGCTATACAGGTAATCAATCGTTTCCTTATAATCCATTCTTTCCTACCTGGAGCGTATTTTAAATGTGATAGTACCAGTTGACTCGTCGGGTACGTTGGCAGATTTCGGAACGAATACAATTGCTCTCACTGCATTCTTGTATTTATTAATAACCGCATAATCTGTCACGGTCGAATTTTGCTGGATAATACTTTTAACACGACCGTTGCGATCAACAGTAATTTTGAATGTGATGTCGCCGGTTACGTCAGAGTTATCATCAACAACAGGCCTCCCACTCATACCAAATCCGGAAAGATTCAAACTTGTACCTGTGCCGTTACCACCACTTCCCTCTCCTTTGTAGGTTTTGGAAAACAAGCTACCTGTTTTTGAGCCTTTATCGCCCACCCCGTCAGCATCGTCACCGTTATTGTTTCCACCAATCCCTGTTTTTGTCCCGTTGGTCCCATTACTTCCTGACTTACTTCCCGAAGACTTTGTGAACAAAGCATCTTTATTGACCGCTTTTTCAGGCGCGGGTTTTACTGCCGGCGCCGATGATGTTGCACTTCCTGTGGATTTTTTAGTTTCTGTTTTCTCTGGTGCTTCAACAGGGCTCTCCGCCTTTGACGTAATAACAGGCTTCTCAGCGACCGTCTTGGTCGGCTTTGTGGATTCAATCTTTGGAGGTGTCGGAGGCGTTGGCTTGGGAGTCGCAACTGACTTCACTTTCTTAACTTCCTCGGCATCCGCCTTCATGTTCTCAGCAACTTTCGAATCGTTGGGTTTATTGAAAGTCTGTATATCTCCTTTCCCTACCTTACTGGTACCATAGTTTACTTCAACGAAAAGTTCGAGCGGCTCAACCCTTGGAATTGAACTGCTTAATCGTATAAAAAAGAATAAGCCAAGAATAGCAAGAGTTATCCCGACGGACATAGCCCAGGAAACTGCAATTCTCTGACGATCTTCTGCCTGTAATACAATCATTGTAATTTGATGTTTGTTATTTGGCTCAACAACGTAAAATTAAAAACTTTCGTATAAACTGCAAAGAGGAAGCCAATGGCCTCCTCCTTACGCAATATCCACTTTTCAGTCAATTTATTTCATTTTCAAAACCCAACCTGGTTCGCCTATTACGGATTTCAATTTACCTGATGCTGCATAAGCCTCGTTCTCAACATCAAAGCTTTGAACTGCAACTGTAATCTTTTTGCTGTGTTTGCCAGCAGGAATCACCACGGCATCTTTAAATCCTTTTTCCTGCAAGTCTTCGCGCATAATGTTGGCGCGCTTCATTCCATTGAAAGCACCGGCAATCAGATAGAACTTTTTCTTGTCGATTGCAGGAGATGGTGTAGTAACTACAGGTGTAACAGCGATTGCTTTCGGTTCAGCGTCCACAGAGTCCGTCTTGTTGGGTTCCGCTTTCACTTCACTTGCTGCTGCCTCAACTGACGGACTTTCAGACGGCGCCGGAGCCACCAGCACTGTTTCGTATTCTTCGGAAGAGAAATCGAATGGATTTAAAGTACTCTTGTTGTTACCTGAATTGGCATTTACCAAAAAGAAACTTACATACACCATCAAACCGGCTAACATCGCTGCTGAGGCCCATCTCACCCAGCTAACACGGCGCACCTTTGTTGAGTCCAGTTCAAGTACTTCAACGTGATGTTCCTCCTCGGTTAGTTGAATGGTATCTACTTTAACAGCCTCTGTTCTATCAATCATATTCACAGACACTTTTGAGAAGCCATACCATTCGTCCTTGAAACAATTGGAAATGTTGGGTTCAAACACAAGTTTACCCTCAACATTTTTGTTAAAGTAACCGATGTCCTCAATCACTGTCTGACCATTGGTCATTAAGGTCGATTTCAGATTTTCAGTGTATTCCTTTATGCGTGCGATTGCCTCTGTGTGCGAGATATTCTCGTCTCTGGAAATATAGTTAGCCAGGAAACCATCATCCAGCTTCAAAAACTCATTAAATGCGAGCTTTTTCACTGGCGGGGCAAATACCCCGGACTCACGATCATAAGCCGCCGGTATCTGCCTCGAAAGCAGAGCACCAAACCCGGGAATGATCACGAATTCGTAGTCACTAACTAATTTCTTTATTACGGTCTCGACAGCAGTCATGCAGCGCTAGTTCAGTTGTATTTGGCGAAATTAAAAAGAAAATGACAATCCTCCAATAAAATTTAGACCTTGCTGAGGGTAGTACTGATAGCGCTGATACTGCTTTCCGAGCACATTATTGATCGCAACAAACGCGGAGAAGTTCTTGGTTAACAGGTAGTCTATCTTCAGATTCAGATCCGCAATTACAGGCAACTTGGTGACCACTCCCGTTTGAAAATTTTTCGCTCTGATACCTCTCTGCGTGTAAAGATCAGCAGTTACGAACA
>DASYHR010000752.1:0-2897 GCA_035998385.1 Dyadobacter sp.
CCTGTTCAATTTCAAGAGTTAGCTTTTGTGTAACAAGCCCCTCCTTCACAGTCATGGGATTGTAGATATACCGGTCTGAAGCGTCTGCAATCTGTAGGCTCAATTTCTGTTGAAGCGAATCGAGACGAGCTTTATATGACGGATCGAAATTGTTCCTGATGTAAGCATCATTAACAGTGCGAAGCTGTTGCTTGGTAGCTACAATCTCTTGATTGATACCGGTCATGGCACTCTCAATATACTTTCTGTCAGCTGGATTAAACTTTTTGTCAATACGATTGATCGTCGCTGTGTAAGCTACCACGTCCTTTTCAGCTTCCTCGCGCTTTGCCTCATATTCAGCAATTTGTCCATACAGACTTCGAGCTTGTTCATTAAGATTAAGTACCCTGTTTTTAATCTTGAAGTTTCGGAGCTCATTCATTTCCTGCGTGAGTACATTCCTTTTTTTATTCAGGAAATCGGTTAGAAATGTAATAGCCCTGGTGGTGTTTGTATCGATTCGGCTGGAATAGTAGGATATAAATTCCGAAGAAAGCGTGTTGATCAGATACGCCGATAACTGTGGATGATCAGTCTCAGCATCTATACTGATATAGTCGCTATTCCGGACACGGTATACCGATACTTTTGAAACCAGCGAATTGTAGTCATATCCACTTTCCCTAAGCAATGCAATCAGTTTAACATCTTGCTTGTCCCCAGGTACAAGCTCTTGTTTGCCTTTCAATTTTGTGTTGATATGGCTGATCAGCTTCGACTTGTCCGGCTGACCTAAATCTTCCGGAACGCTTCTGAAGGCCGCCTGAGGCGTCTGTAAATCGTGTAAAAGAAGTTTGAAAGAAACCTGATCGACAATTTTCTTAAGCATGATCATTTGCGTAAGATTATCGAACTTTCTGTTTATCTCCGACTCTTGATCCTTATCCGCCAGGCTCAGTACCTGATCAGTTTTATCTACGAGTCCGGTTGCAATGCTTCCATGTGATTTATATTCATCGGGCAGCTCTCTCACCAAAAAAAAACACATTACAAGTGTGAGCATAGGCACACCTATGAGTACCCACTTGTTACTATACAGGAGTTTCAGATATTGTATAACTTCCGTCATTTGGTGTCTTCTAGTTTTTGTCCTAACAATTCTTCCAGGCTACTTTTTGCAATGTAGACGTCGGCTTCGGAAGTTATTTTCGTTTGTAGTTGCGTGGAGTACATCAACAAGGCAGTATTGTAATTCTGAACGGTAGTTTCACCCTTTTCGAACCGGTAACGGGCATCCTTCAGCGCACTCTCTACGTCCAGCAGTGCCTCAGATTTTAATCTCAGAATTGTCTGATGCTGAATAAGTGTAAAATAGCGCTTCCTGACATCAGCTTCCAGACTTCGCTCGTAAGTCTGTTTTTCAAACTCAGTAATTTTCACTTCTGCTTTCGCCTGTTGAACCTGAGTCGGCTTTTGAAGAATGGAGCCTATGTTTACAAAAAAACCGAATTGATATCCTTGCAGAAAGTTAGGATTTATACCGCTTGTCGTTTGATTCGGATTGTAGAGATACGAAAGTGAGATAATATCAAAATAAGAAAGTTTAGTCCTTCTTACGTTCAGGTTACCCATTTCTATACGAGAGTCATAAGACTTTATCTGCGGGTAGTTCTTTTTTGCAATTGCCACCAGCTTGTCCAGATATTCGTAGGATATCTCCTGAGCAAGTGTTTCCTGGGCATTAACTTTACCAAAAGATGCCAGGATAATTACCAATAAACCAATGTATTTCATTTACCTGATAGGTGTTAACCTTCGGAGCAAGCGCTCGTTTTGTAAAAAATATTTTATACGTCTTCCGATTGCAAGAGTGCAGGAAAGGTTTTCAAAATGATCATCAAGTCCATTTTGAATGAAAAGTTTTTGGCATACTCAATATCCAGTGCAGCCCTTTCCTCTTCCGACATATCCGCTTTGCCCTTGCCGCGCTTGGTTACCTGCCACAGCCCGGTAAGGCCCGCAGGTCCGGCGAACCGAAGAATTTTATTGTCAGTTGTCATTTTTTCAGCCTCGTACAATGGAAGCGGTCTGTTCCCTACAAGCGACATATCGCCTTTCAGTATATTGATCAGCTGCGGCAATTCATCAAGACTGGAGTTTCTCAGGAACTTGCCGATTCGCGTGATACGCGGATCGTTCTGAAATTTCATAAAGGCAGCCTTCTGTTCTTTTTGTTGGTTAAAAACCTTTTCACAGATTTCCTTCCCATCCAAAAACAGCCGGCGATTGCAATAACCACCATTCCGGCATTCCTCACACATGTTGGTCAGTTCAGGTTTCCCATCTGTCTCCACCGGCGCGGTATTGTACATATTCAGTGCGGCCATTTTCCGGATCAGCTGATCCGCATTTGTACGCATTGTCCGGAACTTGTACAGGTCAAATATCTTGTATCCGCTGCCCACCCTTTTCGATTTATAAAATACAGGACCTTTTGAGTCAAGGCGTATGGCAAGCGCGACCAATAGAAAAACAGGTGATAGCAGTAAAACAGCTGATCCTGTAGATAGGACATCAATTGCCCTTTTCCAGAGAGGCGTTTCGCTGTTGGACGCACTGATTTTTTCGGATGCCATTCTGGCTACATACCATTGCCGCTTGGTGAAATAGTTGAGCCGGGTCAGCAGATCCCCTTCGGAGAAATCTGCTGGAAAAATATCGTCTGCATGTTTGTCTTTGGCATTTCGGATCAGCGCAGGTGTAAGTTTATCTACCAGAATCACAAATGGCAGATTCCCCATAGCAGGATTACTACGGACCTGATCCAGCAAAGGCCAACCACCGCCCTTGACATGCGCCATGATTACATCAGCAGGGAAGTAATCCTGGATGGCGGCAAGCAATGCTTCACCCTC
>DASYHR010000761.1:0-1686 GCA_035998385.1 Dyadobacter sp.
GTCCGGCAGACAATGATGCGGCTTATGGCTATATCTACCGTCAGGCGATCATCCGTAATCCTACTGACCGTGTAAGAAACGAAGCAGGCGGATGGCAGGAAAGAGACGGATACTTCTACGAAAATCCGGTATCAAGGATATATGAGTCCAATTACGGCGCGACCTTCAAGGAAATGCGTATGAGTGGAAGTCTGGACTATGCTCCGATTGATGATTTGAACTTTAAGTTGCTTGTTTCAAACGTACAGAATGATAATCTGGAAGGTGGTTCTACCACTTTCAACCATACAAATACCCGACTAAGCAACCAGAATGCTACAGCCTTCAGAGGGACAACTGCAAACAACGAAAATTTGCTTGAGTTTACTGGAAATTATGCGAAATCATTCGGCAAACATCGCTTTACGGTATTGGGAGGTTATAGCTGGCAGGACGCTACTTACGAGCAATTCAGTGCAAGCAATTGGGATTTCCCGACTGATGCCTACGATTGGAACAACCTGGGAGCCGGTGGTGCTTTGCAAAAAGGACAGGCTGCAATGGGAAGTACAAAAAACAAATGGCAGCTTGCCGGGTTTTTCGGTCGTTTAACATATAGCATAGATGAGAAGTACCTTTTCATGGCAAGCGTACGCCAGGAAGGTTCATCACGTTTTGGTGAAAACCATCAATGGGGTACCTTTCCAGCCGCCTCAATCGGGTGGAGAGTAAGTAAGGAGAAATTCATGGAAAATTTCCCGAATGTATCTGAAATTAAGTTACGTGCCGGTATCGGTGTAACCGGAACTATCGCTGGTGCTCCCTACCTGTCTCAGATCAGCTACAATTTTGACCGTGCTCAGGGAGCGTTTATCGGAGGTAAATGGGTGCCTGGCTTTAACCCAGCGCGTAACTTCAACCCTAATTTGAAATGGGAGAAAAAAGAAGAGATTAATGCAGGTATTGACTTCGGTTTTTTCAAAAACCGTATCAACGGATCAATTGATTACTACAGTCGTAACGTAAAGGATCTACTTTACAACTTCCCTGTTCCGGTTCCTCCATACCTCACTGCCAACATGCTTATCAATGCAGGCCGTATGAAAAATGATGGTGTGGAAGTACTACTTAACATGGTACCTGTCCAAAAGGAAAACTTCCAATGGAACACTGGTTTCACCTACTCTACCAACAGAAACAAACTGGTTAGTCTTTCCAATGACCAGTTCCAGGCAGCGAATGATTTCTTTGACGCAGGTGGAACGGGAGAACCAATTCAAACCTCAACGCACCGTGTAAAAGTGGGCGAACCAATCGGTAGATTTTTCGTATGGAAAAGTGTAGGTATTGATGACAACGGCGGATGGTTGATTGAAAACAAGGATGGTGAAATCATTCCGATTGCCAACGCGAAGCCGGAAGATCGTCAGTACTATGGAAATGGCATCCCAAAACACACGATGGGCTGGAATAACTCTGTTCGCTATAAAAACTTCGACCTATCGGTGAACATGCGTGGTGCCTTTGGTTTTGATGTACTGAATTTCCAGAGCATGTATTACAACAACACGAGAAACAAAGCATATAACATGCTTAAAACTGCTTATGATCCAATCGATGGCAAAACTTTGAACAATGACCTGGTTTATGTTTCTCATTACATCGAAAAAGGGGATTACTGGAAAATTGACAATGTTACGTTTGGCT
>DASYHR010000884.1:0-1530 GCA_035998385.1 Dyadobacter sp.
GAGCATGTTACTTTCCTTGCCCAGTATATAATTGAGCTTATCCCATGACTCACCAGTATTCTTTTTGTGCCATTTCAGATACCTCTTTTTAAACGCAGCTTTATCTGCTCCGGCAAAGCGGTAGAAATAGGAGGTTTGCTGTGAAATGTGCTTATGGCCTTTGAATGGCATGGCCGGATTATCCATAAGCAGCTCTGTCAGATAAAAGTCCGGAGCGTCACTTCCGACCGACGTCAGGTGAAGGCTGTTCTTTTCCAGTTTTTTTCCAATATGCAAATCCTGAATATTCGGGAAATTCCGGGCAAACTCCCGGAACGTTACGCTGATATTGTCTGTAGAAACGACAGATTTCCAGGCCTCAGCTTTGAGATAAACACTTGTCCCATATTCATCATCCTGAATTTTATCAAACTGAGATCTCAACCTGAAAGACTGCAGATTCATTGATGAGGAACGGACAACATCCTCAATCAAATCCCCAAAATAACTCAGTATCAAATAGTCATCCTTGACCATGTAGGAAAACAGAGGGCGGGAGAGGGGGTCGTAAATATCGGTGATCCTGGTGTCCTGAAAGTTGTGGTGCAGGGCCCGGATATTGGGGTTTTGGGGCGTAGAGATCCATTTTGTCTCTTCCTCATTTTCCAACGGCACATAAATCAAAATACCCCATTCAGTACTCGTACGCGGATGGTAAGAATAAGTGATGGTTTTTCCTTTCAGAAACTTGCTCATTTTAGCCGGATCGGCAGTCAGCTGATTCAGAAGGGAGATGTTGTCACTGGAAAGATCCAGAAGAGGAAGTTTTTTCAAATCCAGACCAGCTTCTGTAGCCGTGTATGCGGAGTCTTGCAGGTGTTCACTACTCAATACCACCACAGCATTGGAAGGAATATGCTTCCATGCAGCAGACGATCCCCGAAACCACTTAAATGTAAAATATCCTGCTAATGCTAAAACCGACACCAGCAGGATAAGAATAATATTTTTTTTCAACACAGGCCTAAAATTTAAGCACGCAAAGCCTTCACTTTATCATTCAGTTCGAGGCGGAAACGCAAAAGTTCTTTGAAGCTGCGGATACAAACCTTCCACAGGTTCCATTTTACAATGGATACAGTTCCGGTTTCACGGTCCTTGTGCGTAATTGGTATATCAAATGTCTCCTGTCCCGATTTTTTCGCCATAACCGAAAGGAAAATATTCGGAGCAAATGGCTCTGGATTAGGAAGTTGGTCCATCATTTTTTGCAGGAATGAACCTTTGATCAAACGGAATGGAATATTACTGTCCATGATGAAGGTTCCGTAAATCAATGAGATTGTGCCACGAAGGAACTTGGTAATGAACAAGCGAACGCCGGCGTCATGTCTTACTTCGCGGTATCCCAATATGAATTGAGACTGATCTCTTTTTACCCACAGTTTATCGAAGTCATCAGAAACGAACTGATCATCGCTGTCGGTTTGAAATACGTACTGAGAATTAAGTTCGAGTGCTTTGCGGTAGCCGTTTACTACAGCATTACCG
>DASYHR010000892.1:0-7137 GCA_035998385.1 Dyadobacter sp.
TTCCCGAATTGTTCATTGCGCAGAAAGATTTATTGTCGCCGGGCAAACATCCATTTTACGAACACTCCATCGCACAACCGTTTTTGGCGTATAACGGAGATCGTATCGTGGGAAGGATTGTGGCTATCCTGAACCGCAATCATAACAATTTCACAGGCAGGAAAGACGGTTTTTTTGGTTTTTTCGATTGTGTCAATGACCAGGAAACAGCAGATGCTCTGATGGCCACCGCTGTTAAATGGGTGAAAGAGAATGGTGCTGATACGATTGTAGGACCAATCAATTTGTCAACAAACGATACCTGCGGGCTTCTGGTCGACGGATTTGACCGGCCGCCGATGGCGATGATGCCTTATAACGCTCCTTATTACGAGACGCTTTTGTTGAATAATAAGCTTGTTAAAAAGACAGATTTGCTTGCCTATGAACTCAATGTGAGTGAGTCTAACGACCGATCGGTAAAGTTGCTTGAAGTATTACAAGCCAGGCTGAAGCGTAGTGGAATCACCATCAGGCAGGTCAATATGAAAGATTTTAAGAATGAGGTAAGAAAAATTCGTGAGGTATATAATGCCGCCTGGGATAAAAACCTGGGATTTGTTCCGGCAACCGACAGTGAATTTGAGCATCTGGGTAAGGATCTTAAAATGATCGTAGATCCAAGATTTTGTCTGGTGGCAGAGAAAGACGGTGAGCTGATCGGCTGGACACTGGCCGTTCCGGATATCAATCAGATTCAAATCAAAATAAAGAAAGGCAGACTTCTACCAACAGGGATCTTCAAACTTTTACTTAACAAAAGTAAGATTACCCGCATACGTGTATTGACCCTGGGTATACTGGAGGAGTATCGTAAAATGGGTATCGAAGCTTGTCTTTATGGAAGTATAATTAAGAACACATATGGCACCCGGATTACCGGTGGTGAGTGTTCCTGGATGCTTGAAGATAACTATCTGATGAATCATGCGATAGAGCAAATCAACGGAAAACTTTACAAGCGTTACAGGCTGTATGAAAAAGCATTATGATTAATAGGGTTTTAATAACCGGAGCAAGTGGCTTTATTGGTCAGCATCTTGTAAAGGCAGCGTTGGAAGAGGGGTTCGAAGTGCATGCTGCCGTAAGGAAGTCGAGCAATAGAGATGAACTTAAACTGTTGGGGGAGAAGGCGGAAGATAATAAAACAGGAAAGTTGTTATTTGTTTATCCGGATTTTAGCTCGAAGGGAGCGCTGCTTCCCTTGTTTAAAAATGGTGCTTATAGTCATGTTATTCATGCAGCAGGCGTGACCCGCGCCAGGGAAACGGGAATATACAATGAGATCAATGCCAGTTATACGCTTCGTCTTGCTCAGGCAGCATTAGAATCGGGATTTCCTTTGAAGCGATTTGTCTTCATGAGCAGTCTGGCGGCACTTGGTCCTTTACCATATAGTTCACCAATACCGATTGACGAGTATACCGATCCGAGGCCTGTTACATCTTACGGGAAAAGTAAGTTACTGGCAGAGAGTTATTTGGCAGATATGGTTAAATTGCCGCTTACAACGATCAGACCAACAGCTGTTTACGGTCCCGGAGAGAAAGATATTTTTATATTGTTTAAGACACTTAGTAAAGGTCTTGATCTGTACATAGGCAAAAAGCCGCAGCGACTGAGTTTTGTATATGTACATGATCTTGTGGCGGCCACAATGGCCGCACTGCATGAGACTGACGTGAACCATACCGTTTATAATGTATCTGACGGCATGGAATATAACCGGTACCAACTAGCCGATTTATATAGGAATTTTAGCAAAAATAAACTCATCAGGATTCATGTGCCTGTAGGAGTAATAAAACTCACCGCGGAAATACTCGAAACATACTCAACTTATTCTCAAAAAGCCCCGGTGCTCAACAGGGAAAAGATTGGAGAACTCACAGCCGAAAACTGGAACTGTTCCATTGACAGAGCAAAGGAGAAATTGGGATATAACCCCCAGTTCAAACTTGAAAAAGGTGTGCATCAGACACTGAGCTGGTACAGGGAGCAGCAGTGGTTATAGCCTAACGACAATTCTGAAAATAAGAGTGCGGACAGTTCTGAAACTGTTCCGGAAGGAAGTGCTTTGAAAAATAAAAATGAAATTATTCAGCTTACGCCATGTTTAAGCAAGCTTATATAAAATGGATCCTCTCTATCTCAATTCTGATTTTCGGAATTGCAGATGCCGCAGCGCAGTCCACCACAGTAAAAGGTGTGATCACCGACGAAAAGACCGGAGAGACGTTGCCTTATGTTAACATCATCATCCCCGGAACTACGATGGGGACAACATCAGATGTCGACGGGAAATATGCCATGACCCTGACTGCTCCTAACTTCAGGATCAGATTCACTTACGTCGGTTATGAGAGTATAGAAAGAACAATACCGCAGGGCACGAATCAGGTGCAGAACATCAAAATGCGTGTGGATGCTTCTATGCTTAAAGAAATTACTGTAAAAGGGAAAGCCAAATACCGTAACAGAGACAATCCTGCTGTTCAGTTAATCCGCCAGGTAATCGCCAATAAGGAAAAGAATCAGATTGCTAATTACGACTTCGTTGAGTATGAGCAGTATGAGAAAATGTCTTTCGCTCTGAGCAATCTGTCAGATAAGTTCAAAGATAGAAAGGTGTTCAAGAACTATCAGTTTTTGTTTAATGATCAGGATTCGGCTGCAATAGGTGGAAAAAATATGCTGCCTGCCTACATGGAAGAAAAGCTCTCACAGGTATATTTCCGCAAGAGCCCGTATACCAAAAAGCAATGGGTGAAAGCCAATCGTCGTGCTGAATTTGACAGCAAGTTTGTAGACAATGACGGGTTGAGCGCCTATTTCAATCGTTTATATGAAGACATTGATATTTATAAAAATGATGTGTCCATTGCAACCAATTTACTTTTAAGCCCTATTGCCAACACTTCTCCTACGTTTTATAAGTTCTTCATAAGAGATACGGTCAAAACTCAGGAGCCGTGGCTGATAGAACTAGGTTTTGTGCCGCGTAACAAAACGGATATGCTTTTCGAAGGAAGGTTATTCATTACGCTGGATGGAAACTATGCCGTGCAGAATGCATACCTGACCGTTAACAAGGATATCAACCTCAATTTTATGAGGGATCTGGAAGCGCGTCTGGAGTTTGAAAAGAGCGGGGACGGACGATACCATTTGAGCAAAACCACGCTTGGGATGGAGTTTGCCCTGGGCGACAAGGGAGCCGGACTGTATGGCCAACGGACCGTTAATTTCAAAAATTACGAAATTAACCACGAGCAAGCCGATAGCCTATACCGTGGCCCTGCACAGCAAATCGTGTTCAATCCATTGGAAAGAAAAGGCGAAAACTATTGGGCTCAGGTGCGACACATGCCTTTGGACAGGTCGGAAAAGAACATCTACAGAAATGTAGATACACTGCAGACCATCCCGTCTTTCCGCAGAACCATGGATATTACCACTCTTTTTTTAGCAGGCTATAAGTCTTTTGGTAAAGTGGAAATAGGACCTGTGAATACTTTTTACAGTTTCAATCCTGTGGAAGGTTTACGTCTGAGATTTGGTGGCCGTACAACTACTGAACTGAGTAAGAGAGTGTTTTTTGAAACATATGCTGCATATGGCTTCAAGGATGAAAAATGGAAGTACTTTTTGAGCGGAACGTATTCACTGAATAATAAGTCTGTTTATCATTTTCCATTACATTATATAAGAGCGAGTTACCAGCACGATACCAAAATTCCCGGACAAGACCTTCAGTTTGTTCAGGAAGACAACTTTCTTCTGTCATTCAAACGAGGAGATAACAACCGGTGGCTTTACAATGATGTATACAAAATTGAATACGTCCGTGAATTTCAGAATCGGTTGTCCTACAAGTTAGGATTCACACAGTGGGCACAAAGTCCGGCTGGTATCCTTCGCTATGAGGCTGTGAAGCCGGTTGGTGATGTAGTGAATATTGAGCGTTTGAGAAATACAGAGCTGAATGTTGAATTACGTTACGCTCCGGGCGAGCAGTTTTATCAGGGTAAATTGTACAGAACTCCTATCATCAACAAATTTCCGATCTTTACCATGCGTTACAATGCCGGGCTGAAGGGAGTTTTGGACGGAGAAACGAGTTACCACAACTTCAATGCAAACATCTCGAAAAGGGTTTATTTGTCTCAATTCGGATTTGTGGATCTGACTGCCGAAGGCGGTTATATTGTCGGGAAAAATATTCCTTTCCCTTTGCTGACGATACACCGCGCGAACCAAACCTACGCGTATCAGCTTAATTCTTATAACCTGATGAACTTCCTGGAGTTTGTGAGTGATCATTATGCCGGCCTGGATGTTCAGTATTACATGAATGGGTTTTTGTTCAACAAAGTACCGTTGCTCAAAAAACTGAAACTGAGAGAAGTATTTAGTTTCAAAGGATTGGTAGGTGGGCTCAGAGATGAGAACAACCCTGCAAGCGGTGCGTCTGTATTTCAGTTTCCGGTTGATCAGGATGGAAAACCGATTTCTTACACACTTTCCAGAGAACCATATATTGAAGGTAGCATAGGCGTTGCCAACATTTTCAAACTACTTCGGGTGGATCTCGTGAAACGTTTTACTTATCTGGAAAACCCGAATATTTCAGAGTGGGGGATAAGAGCCAGATTCAGGCTCGATTTTTAAGAACTTGCAGGAATACCTGAATGGCAACAGAGACTCTGACATCAAATATGAAAAACAAATGAATTACGCAATCATAGCAGCAGGAGAAGGTTCACGATTGGCAAAGGAAGGATTTACACTGCCTAAACCTATGGTTAGTCTGAATGGCGAAATGCTTATCGACAGACTTGTGAACGTATTCGCGGGAAATAACGCCGAAGCGATCTATATCATTATCAATGAGGAAGCTGAGTTGCTGGAAGCGCACCTGGCCGATCTCAGTTCCCAATTCCCGTTAAAGCTGACCAGAAAAACTACACCAAGTTCACTACATAGCTTTTACGAATTGCTGCAGAATGCAAAGGGTGTGAACGCCGTTTGTCTTACAACGACGGACACGGTGTTCAGAGAAGCCGAATTCAAAGAGTTTATTGAGGCATTTGAGGCTGATCAGGATATTGACGGCATGATGGCTGTCACAACTTTCATTGATGATGAAAGTCCTTTGTTCGTTCAGGCCGATGCCGAATTGAACATTACAGCTTTCACAGACAGTAACGAGGGTAATACACCATTCATTTCCGGAGGTATTTACTGTCTTCGCGGTAAGGCATTGCAGGTTGCCACAGACGCTGTCGAAAATGGAACAAACCGCATGCGGAACTTCCAGCGTCAGTTGCTGACCAGTGGTATGAGATTGAAAGCATATCCGTTCTCCAAAATTGTGGATGTGGACCATGTTGCAGACATTGAAACTGCAGAACATTTTCTAATGGAAACAACAGAGGTTTGAGCGTTCTGATGAATCCGAAAAGAACCCGAAAGGGTAAATAAAGAATTCTGACACTGATTAATGAGGCTTGATACCGATGCCGTGCAAAGGTTAAAAGCGATATACTATGAATAACAAAAGAATACTGGCCGTACCCAGAAATAAAAAGTTTTCTCCAAACCATATCGGGAATGACGATGCTATATTTTCATTGACCAAGCAGGAGTTGGAAAAATCAGGAGCACAGGTTGATCTTGTTTTTGAGAATGAGTTTTTAGAAATGCAGGATGTACCTTATGACATGATCTTTACAATGGCACGTCAGAAAGAGGTAGTGAAGAAATTACAGGATCTGGAGCGGTCAGGTGTGAAGGTTGTGAATTCTGCCTTCGGTATTGAGAATTGTTTCAGGACCAACATGACCAACGGGCTATTAGATAATAAAATTCCATATCCCAAGAGTTACGTGGTTTCTACTGACTACACTGGTGATGAGGTTTTTGACAATTTGCCGGGCAAAGGATTTTGGATCAAAAGAGGAGACTTTCATGCGATACATAAGGAAGATGTAACTTTTGCTTATTCCAGGAAAGAAGCCAAGGAAATACTGAAGGAATACGCCCTGCGTGAGATTCCTGATGCGGTGATATCTGAACATCTGGTGGGGGATTTGGTGAAGTTCTATGGCGTTTACGGCACAGACTTCTTCTTCTGGTTTTATCCTTACGACAATAACCACCACAAATATTCGGAGTACGAAACGATCAACGGCAAGTCGTTGTATCATGAGTTTGACGAGCAAAAATTACAGCAGATTGCAGGTGAATCGGCGCGGGTTTTAGGAATAGATATATATGGCGGTGATGCCATCGTAGGTGCAGGTGGAACATTTCACATCATCGATTTGAACGACTGGCCAAGTTTTGCGCCGTGTCGTGATGAAGCTGCAGTCCACATTGCTCAACGAATTTTTCAAAAGTTTTTAAACTGATCCGGATGGATAACACATTTAAAGAAAATACCGCATCGACTGCAAAAGCACAGGATGTTTCAGCTTTCGAAAGTTCGCTGAAATCGAACGATACTGAGGAAAGGATTGATATCTGGTTTTACAGACCTATTGGTTACCAGATCGCACTTTTTTGTGCCAAAATTGGCATGACGCCCAATACGGTAACTATTATCAGTATCTTTTTCGGGGTTGCAGCAGGTGTTCTCTTTTACAGCCAGGATCTGTGGGTGAACGTGATCGGAATGTTATCGCTCGTATTTGCCAATTCGCTGGATAGTGCCGATGGACAGCTTGCACGTTTGACGAACAACAAAAGCAGACTTGGACGTATTCTGGACGGGGCTGCCGGAGATTTTTGGTTTATCTCTATTCACATCGCCATTTGTTTACGTAGCATGGATGAAGGCTGGACAGCACTAATCTGGATTCCGGGTGTGTTGGCAGGAGCTTCGCACGTGGTCCAGTCGGCTATGGCAGATTATTACAGAAATGTTCACTTGTTTTTTATCAAAGGAACTTCGGGAAGTGAACTGGACAACAGCCGGGATCTACAACGTGAATATGATCAGCTGACCTGGTCAAAGGATTTTGGAATGAAGCTTGTGGCACGGACCTATCTGAATTATACCAAACAGCAGGAGTTTTTCTCTCCCAAATTGCAAAA
>DASYHR010000893.1:0-1702 GCA_035998385.1 Dyadobacter sp.
AAATACCACTGCAATCACTATTTCGCAAGATGGTTTTGACACCTACCAAACATACTATGGCCTGGACAACGCAAAAATAATAGAGAACGGTCGTCCACGCATTCATATTACCAGTGATTACGACAGAATCCGTACGCTGTACAAAAAGCCAAATGAATATTTGCTTGTTCACTTGGGACGAGTGATTGACGTTAAAAACCAAAAATTGTTAATTGAAGCAGTTCAACTTTTTAACAGTATCTCTGATAAAAAATGCTGTTTGCTAATTGTAGGCGCAATACGAGATGAGCAACTCTATCAGAGTTTACTTCAAATTTGTCAAGATGATGAGCATATAACGTTTCTTGGACAACAAAGTAATGTCGCTGATTATCTGAGCATCGCCGATGCGTTCTGTCTTTCGAGCCACTACGAAGGTATGCCTATGTCAATTATCGAATCATTTTCTGTTGGTTGCGTACCCATGTCAACACCTGTTGGAGGTATACCCGAAATGATCTCAAACGGAACCACAGGCTTTTTGAGTAAGGACTCAACTGTAGAATCCTACTCCCAGGCAATCAAAGAATGTTTAACAGCAAATAATCTGGACGAGATCAGAAACAATTGTTTCAATGAATATAAGAATAAATACAGTATCGATATTTGTGGAACCAAACATTGGAATCTCTATAGAAATGTATAAGGTAACCTATATCAAACGCATATCAAGTTATTAACACTTTCACCCCAGAAGCATGACTATCTCCAAACCTTTTGTATTCGCCTCCATCACGATGATTTTACTACCACTGATCAGTTTTGCACAGTCGCCAGTTAGCTACAGCGTAAAAAAGTTTGGAGCTAAAGGAGATGGTAAATCAGATGATACCAAGGCTATACAAGAGGCTATAGACAAAGCTGCGCTGACGAAAAATGCAAACGTTGTGTTTCCATCTGGAATTTATTTAATCTCCAATATTAGTATCAAAGCAAATATAAAAGGCGCTGGCAATGCGATAATAAAAAAAATTAAGATGCCACTTGATCTGTTCGTTTTCTGCAATATCAGGGACATAAAATCAATAAAAGTATCTAACATTACATTTGATGGATCAGTTGTTCTGGATGCAGATAGAAAAGTGATCAGTGGCTCTACTCCGCTTCATGTATACAATTGCCAAGATATCATTATCACAAACTGCACATTCAAAAATTCACCATTTGGAGGACTTCGTCTCGAAGCAAGTAAAAATATTGCAGTTAGTAGTTCTAAATCCATAGGTTCGCGTGGCGTATTTGGAGATGGATTCTATATTACCGGAACTAATACCGTTCAAGTTACCAACTGTATTGCAGATGACTACGAAAGAATTGGTTTCGTTACTGAAGGAAACTCTTTTAACATATCCTTTACCGACTGTCTCGCAAAGAATGGCAGGAATGCGTCAATATTATCTGGTGGAATTGAATATAATGCTGGTTTTTGGTACGAAAACTCTGCTAATATCAAGACAGTCAGATGTACAGCCATCAATAATACACATCGAGGATTTGTAGCGACAACCGGAGAAAAAATTGGAGATTTTATTTTAGAGAATATTGCTAGTTTCGAATTTGAAAATTGTAAAAGTATTAATAATCCCACAGGATTTGCGGTTGCATCCTTCGGAAAAGCTGTGAATACGACACTCAGGAACTGTAGTGTATCAAATTCTACAAC
>DASYHR010000910.1:0-3855 GCA_035998385.1 Dyadobacter sp.
TGCCCGAGATTTCTTCAATACCTCTGAGGCCTGGTGAGGAATTGACTTCCATCACCAAAGGGCCACGGTCGGACTGCAACATATCCACACCAGCGATTTTTACACCTAAGGATCTTGCCGCAGCAATGGCCGTTTCTTCCTCTTCGGGAGTAAGCTCAATGTTGAAACCTTCACCACCCCGGTGCAGATTGGAACGGAAATCACCGTCCGCACCTTGCCTTCTCATTGCCGCTACCACCTTGTTGCCGATTACGAAAGCGCGGATGTCTGCCCCTTTGGATTCGGCAATATATTCCTGAATAAGGAAATTCGCTTTCAGTCCGTAAAACGCTTCAATGGTTGACTTCGCTGCTTTAATGGTTTCAGCTAAAACCACACCCACACCCTGCGTTCCTTCCAGTAATTTGATGATGACAGGAGGGCCACCTACCAGTTGAATCAGCTCTGTAACCTGAGTAGGATTTTTTGCAAATATGGTTTTGGGAATATCGACGCCCGATCTGGCTAACACCTGCATGCTGCGCAATTTATCCCGGGATCTTAATATGGCTTGTGATTTGACAGTTGTAAAGACTTTCATCAATTCAAACTGACGGACTACGGCACAACCAAAAGCATTCACGGATGTACCAATGCGTGGTATCACTGCGTCGATACCTTTCACCGCCTTGCCTTTATATATGATGGTGGGTTTCCCTCCCTCGATCATAACGAAACATTTGACGTGGTCAATAACAACGGCCTTATGGCCTTTTTGCCTGATTGCTTCTACCAAACGACGAGTGGAGTAAAGCTCCGGATTGGTAGACAGGATGGCGATTTTCATAAAAAAATGAGATATTTAAATAACGCAGAGGGATTTCTTTAAAGTCGTGCCTGATCTGTCAACAACTCCCGGCTGATTTTAATTTTGGAATATTTTACTGAAAGGTCTTTTTGAGAAACGTCTACCAGGAAGCGGCCTTTGAGGAGCTTTCGACCTAAAAGAATAGGGTAGCTCATTTTTTTTCGATTGGCAAGCGTGAATTCAGTTCTGATTTTCCTCCCGAATATTTTAATACTGGTTTTGATCACATACCGTTTTTCTTCTTTTCCTGAGGAATTGCGCACAATGGTCTCTTTAAAGTTTTTCACTGTAAAGGACTGTGGCGGCGCTCCCTTTCGGGCATCCAGATAGAATCGAAGAACGGTTTCATCGCCCTCGGTGATCAATTTCACCTTAGAGCAGTGAATAGATGAGGTAGTGGCCCCTGAATCCACACGGACAGGAACTCCAAACCAGCCTAACTCAGGCAGGTCTACGATATCAGTTGCGCCAATAATTTCAACGGGATACTTCATCGGATCAAAGGTCCTTGGCTCTAATTGAAGTTATTTTATCTGTACGTTTTAACAAAAACCTACCGGCGTTGAAAGAAACGTGCCATGGTGAGCGACAGGTCAAGAAATACCATCTTCGCCCGCACGTTTCGTTCAATGTGAATGAAGGCGACATTTACTTCCTGAATCATGTTTTCCAACGCTTCCGGATTCACCGCTTTCGAAAAGTTTTGTACGAAAGTAAGCTCTTCCTGTGGGACGCGCAACAGCTCACCCGCGCCGTGGCTCCAAACGAGCATGTCGCGGAAAAGTCTGAGTGCATAATCGAGTAAGCCTTTTTGTTTTTCCTTATTCATTGTATCGAACAAGTCAGCGGCTTTGACAAGAAAACTTACGTCTGATTTGTAGCAAGAGCGCATCCATTCTATAAACCAGTCCGATCGGTCATCTTCTGTTTCTTTGACCAGCTGCATCGCTTCTGACAAATTTCCGTCACATAAATAAGCTATCTGATTGGCGATCTGTTCACTTATTGACTTTTCTTTGAGAAACCCCCGTACATCTTCATCCGAAAATGCAGGAATGGCTACACGCTGGGTTCGGGATATGATGGTCGTAAGCAGGCGGTCTGACTGATCGCTTACGAGCAAAAATAAAGTTTTGTAGGGCGGCTCTTCAAGAATTTTAAGAATAGCATTTGAGGAGGATGCATTCATAATATCCGGCTTCCATATTAACAGAATTTTATATTCACCCTCGTAGGATTTAACAGAAAGTTTACGAAGAATTCCTCTCGCTTCTTCTACCGAAATATTGCCCTGTTTGTTTTCAGCATTGATGTAATCGAGCCACTCCGGCAATACACGATAGGGGTTTTCCAGCACAAAGCTTCTCCAGTGAGGCAGGAAAGCTTCACTTGTTTTTCCTTCAATTTTTTTTGAAGAGGCGATCGGGAATATGAAGTGCACGTCGGGATGAATCAGTTTATTCATTTTGACACAGGACGCGCACGATCCGCAGGCATCATCAAGTCCCCGGTTCTCACAGTTGATATAGGTCGCAAAAGCAAGCGCCATAGCCAACCCGCCACCTCCGGCTGCGCCGTCGAATAGCTGTGCATGGGCCAGATGACTCGTTTGTACCGATCTTCTTAATGTTGACTTGATATTGTCCAGTCCCGGGATATCCTTAAATAACACTTTGGTTTGATTAAGCTTTTCTAATTTATTGATCGGAGAGATGCTACACCGTAATCACTTCTCCTCGTTGTACAGCTGTTTGTTCAAAAACTTCAGCCATGATATTTTGTCGTTGTTGGTCAAAAATCACATTTCTACGGCTAACGGTATCTTTGGCTACAGCCACAGCTTTTGGAAAACGATATTCCATAAAGCCCTCGGTATTGCCTCCCCATGAAAACGAAGGAATGTGCTTTGCCTGAAATCCTGCTCCGAAAACATTTACACTCACACCCACTACAGTCCCCGTGTTGAACATGGTAGAAATACCCGCTTTGGAATAATCACCCATAAACAGCCCGCAAAATTGAAGTCCCGTATCCTGAAGAGAGTGGGTGGCATAGCTATGCAGCTTCACGTTGGTATGATCATTTTTCAGATTGGAGTTATTTGTATTAGCTCCCAAATTACACCATTCACCCAGCACTGAGTTTCCGAGATAGCCGTCATGGCCTTTATTACTATATCCGAAAATAACTGAACCTCCTACTTCGCCACCGATTTTACAAAACGGACCGATAGAGGTATTGACCCGGATCTTCGCATTTTGAGCAATGACAGATCCTTCACCCATGGCAAATGGTCCTTGTATTGCAGCACCTTCCTGGATCACCGTGTTCCTACCTATATAGATAGGTCCGTTTTCAGCATTTAGTATTGCTGCCTTGATGTTCGCACCGGCTTCGATGAAAATGTTTTCCGCATTATAGCAGCGAGTGTAAGGATCGGTAAGTGGCTCAGATTTCCGCGTGCTGGTGAGCAGGTTGAAGTCTTCCTGTATTTGCGCACCATTATTGGTGAAAATATCCCATGTATTTCTGATCAGAGTGAAACCGGACTTATATTGAACAGTTTCCAGTGAAGAAAAATCTGACTCAGGTGTCCAGTCTCTGTTTAATGTTTTTACAGCCAATACTTCATTTTCTGATGAGTACAAGACCGCTTCATTGGAAAGCTCCCTGATCGCATCAACAAGTGACTGGTCAGGACATAGAGCTCCGTTGATAAAAATGTTTTGATCAGACGTTACCATTGGAAATGCATCAGACAAATAAGCCTGCGTCTGAAAAGAAGGTTCTGCAGAAAGCCATTTAGACCATTTTTCAGCAATTGTATCTATTCCACATCTGATGGCCGCTACAGGGCGTGTGTATGTAAATGGTAAAAGTTGCGTTCGCAGTGTAGGTTCGTCGAACAGAATAAAACTTGGCATAATGAATAACAGGAGTATGTGCAGGTCAAAGTTCGGCCATTTTTACAAGGGCACAAAAAAAGAAGCAGTCTCTTTTAAGCTTTC
>DASYHR010000913.1:0-1556 GCA_035998385.1 Dyadobacter sp.
CGATTGTTCATTATCAAGCCGGTACCAATTCTCGTTTCCAATAATGGACAAGTATCCGTCTGTAAAGGTAATTTCAGTAAGAAATTCCATACTTTCCATTCCTACATTCAGAATACGCTCGTCGTCAAGGAATTCGGCGGCGTGCAGCAAAGCCAACGGCAGAAATGCGTTGTCGTAGGCCAGCAGAGGTTCAAACCATTTCCAATTATCTTTGCGATTAATCTGATATTCTGATATAAGACGTTCACTTAGCTGACGTAAAGTCTGTGTGATCGCTTCATCATTTGCATTGCTTTTCAGATAATGACAGATTCCAACTACTGTGTTAGCAATACTGCGGATCGAGTTGAGCCTGGTGAAATTAGGAGCAGCGTCGAAAAAAATCTCGCGTCCTGTTTGATAGTAGGCGTCGTTTGGTGCATTGCCGAGTAAATATCCCAGCGCCCAGATTGCCCTTCCGAATGAATCTTCAGATCCGACTTCATCCAGAAAGTTTCTGTTAAAACTCAAGAAATTGCGAAATACCCCGTCTGCATTTTGCATGTAATTAATGTAGCTCAGATAGGTAGGGGATAGTTTGAGCGCCAAAGGATGTTTATTTCTTTTGTATGTCATCAGTACCATCAGTAAAGCTCTTGCATTGTCATCCAGACAATATCCCTCTTTCAGATTTGGGATACCATATTTGGCATGTTGAATAATGCCCGTGTCATCGGTAAGCCTTTGAATATGATCTAGTAGAAACGGAGGGAGTGTCAACGGATCAAAAATAGGTTCTTGTATGTCTATAATATCAGGCTGCGCTTCTACAACTACCTCTGCGAGATTAATATATTGTGTTCCAATACGTGGCCAGGTGATTTCTCTTCCGTATCCGAAAGCGTTTTTCCTCAAATTGTGCAGTTGTTCGGGAATATCCAGCAACTCTAGCAAAATTTCTCCAAGAGCAACCGAGTCCTGAAAAGGAAAGAGCCGTCCTCTACCTTCGGACAAAAGCTCTGCAGCATGCCAATAGGGAGTGGAAATTACAGCAGCACCTGCGCCGATGGCATACGATAAAGTCCCGCTGGTTATTTGTGCTTCGCTGGTGTAGGGTGTGATGTAGATATCTGCCGCCGACAGGTATTGGAAGAGTTCAGACTGACCGATAAATTCATTCAGAAATACGACATGCTTTTCAATTCCGAGTTTTTTGACCAATCCTGTGAGGTATACCCTGTATTCCTCGCCCGAGTGACGGATCACATTCGGGTGTGTTTTTCCCAGCACAATGTAAACCACTTCGGGGTGGCGAGCTACCACGTCGGGAAGTGCTTTGAGTACGGTTTCTATGCCCTTATTCCTGCCAATAAATCCAAATGTCAGCAAAACCTTTTTATGAGTCAACCTGAATTCCTTTTTCACCAGGACTTGATCAAACTGTAGATCAGGAACCCCATGAGCTATTTTAGCAATCTTCCCCAAAGGTACCATATATTCATCTACGAGCATATCCACAGCTGTCTGGCTCATTACGACGACCGAATACGCTATTTTGCAGATTTCAGTCAATACTG
>DASYHR010000924.1:0-4004 GCA_035998385.1 Dyadobacter sp.
CGTCTGACTCCATACAGGCTCAGCCGTAGGATTTGTCACCATAGAAACGTAGGTATACAAATCTTTATCAAGCTCTCTGTTAATATCCGGAGAAACAACAATCCCACCCATTTTCGGGTTGATCTGTACCCTTGGGAAAAGATTGAACACTTTCCCGGAAGGCTCACGGTATTCTATTTCATAGTAGAAGTTCTCCGGAGAGATTTCAAGCGTGTCACCTTTGGCATAATACTGTTTGTCATTGACAACAATATCTCTTAACGCCACAGCACGGTAGTCGTTCTCAATCAGATCTACCCAGCTTTTTGAGATATAACCCGGAATATGGCGAGGCTCCACGCGAACGTCGCGCCAGGTAAGCATATAGTCGCCCATTTTCTCAGGCTTATTCAACCATAGGGTGATATTTTCCTTGTTTTCCTTATTATCATTATTCGTAAATTCCTCGCTACGGGAAATCATCAATCCCGAATTATTGATCGATACAACCTTCGTATAAGCAGACGAGAACAAAACACCAATTAACATCAGCGCCACGCCAATGTGTGTAACAGCACCGCCTGAAAGGCTGTAATTACCTCTTATGATGTTAATCAGAATTGCACCATTCGCGACGATTGCGAAAATGGAGGCAGTTAGCAATGCGATGTACTGAATGTCTTTTACACCCCATAATGTAATCACCGCAGCACTGATTATCATTGTAAGCAGCAAAGGATTGTACAAAGCCTGCAATTTGCCTTTACCTACACGTTTCCACCAGAAGTATTGTCCAACGCCGGTCAATATGATAATCAATGAGAAGAACCAAAGCTGAAACTTGTTGTAATGCGCAATCTGGTCAGCTGGCAATGCCATGTTCAATACAGTACCGAACGCTTCCGCTATTTTGTTATATACCGGAATGGACGTAGTGGCCAGAATTTGAAAACCAGAAAGACAAAGTAAAGTTGCACCGATAAAGATCCAGAACTCCTGGGAGTAGGTGGAAACTTCTTCTTCATCAGATGGAAGGATTTTCCAACGATATACCAATAACCCGATTGACAAAACCATAAAAGTCAACAGGTAAATCAGCAACTGTCCGGATAGTCCAAGGTCAGTAAATGAGTGCACCGAGGCATTACCCAATACACCACTACGTGTCATGAAGGTAGAGTAAAGTACCAGTACAAACGTTGCGATTGTCAGGATGAAAGACGTCTTTAGTGCGGTAGCATTCTTGCGACCGATGATCATCGTATGAATTGCTGCAACAAGTACCAGCCATGGAACGAACGAAGTATTTTCTACAGGATCCCAGTTCCAGTAGCTTCCGAAGTTCAGTGTTTCGTAGGCCCAGTAAGCACCCATCAGAATTCCTACGCCTAATACCAATGCTGAAAACAAAGCCCATGGTAAAGCAGGACGAAGCCACTCATTCAGTTTTTTAGTCCATAACCCAGCCATTGCAAAAGAGAATGGAATCAATGTGGTGGCGAACCCAAGGAACAGTGTGGGCGGGTGAATTACCATCCAGTAGTTCTGAAGTAATGGATTAAGTCCGTTTCCATCTTTGGCCACGAAATTCGGATCCATCTTAAATACCGGAATATCAGGCATTACTTCTTTTAACAAAAGGAATGGTGTAGAACCGATTTTCAGATCAAGTCCCGGAATCACTACACCGAGAATCATAGACGTCAGGAAAGCCTGTACCAAAGCAAAAATGGTCATTACCGGAGCTTCCCACGAACGGTTACTAAAAATCAAAACAGAACCTAATACTACGTTCCAGAATATCCACAGCAAGAAGCTACCTTCCTGATCCTGCCAGAAACTGGAAATCGTATATCCTGTTGGAAGTGATAAAGATGAGTTTTTCCAGGCGTAGTGGTATTCAAAATAGTGATTACCAATAATCCAGTAGAGCGAAAACACCACACCAAGCACAGCTAACACGTGAACAGTGTAGAGGGTTCGGGCAAAACGTTTCCACGTTACTTCTTCTTCGGTAGGCAAATCATTTTTTGACGCCTTAAAATAGGCAAATGTCGCAACTAAAGCTGAGACAAATGCGACGATGACAAGCAGGTGACCTGCGCTTCCTATAGTGGTATGAATCATGATTTAGCTACGGTCGCCTCGGTGGTTTCCAGTTTTCCGTTTTCGTATTTTGAAGGGCATTTCATGAGGATTTTCTCCGCGTTAAATGTGGTTCCTTCCATTTTACCGATTACTACTACCTGTTCCGATTTGTCAAAATCCTGAGGTTTAGTGCTTTTGTACACGACACGCTGCGCAACATTATTGTTGTCTATCAACGTGAATGCGAAATAATTAGGATCAATTTCAGGCTGGTATTCCATTTCCAGAATTTGCCCTGTTGTATTTTTTTTCAGCTTGCCTACAACGTGAATACTTTCGTTATCTCCGTCAGCAGCCATTTCTTTAGCTTTCGAGAAGTCAACATAAGTACTTGCGTCACCTGCAGTGGATACGATAATACCGATGGCAATGGCAACAATTATAAGGCCGAATAATTGGATCTTTTTCATAACTCTTACTTGATTTTTAATTCTTTTTCGATTTTTCCTACCTTGGATTCCAGGCGTAACAGGTTGATGAAGATGCCGGCAAAGATGATTGCCACAACAGCAACTACAACCCATATCTTTCCGTCTTCACGCATTTTATCCGCCATGGGTACAGAAGAATCGACAGCTGTTTGCGCTATTGTATTTAGGGATACGATCAGAAGTGAAAGTAGAAGAGGAAAGACTTTTTTCATGATATTCATAGTGACTAAATTCTTAACGAATATTTGTTTTGAAATGTTTACTTTTTCCTGAAAATGTGTGTGTTTTTTCATTACAAAGTTTTGCGGTCTCCGGCAAGTTCTTCCTCTCTCAACCGGTTTATCCTTTTGATTCTCACCCTGAGTTCTGCTGTCCAGAGACCTAATAAAATCCATCCGATAATGGCAGGGTAAAATACCTTACGCAGATCATTATTCATGTCGTACGAACCAAAAGTACTGTTACCTCCGCTACCAGGATGCAGCGAATCGGTAAGGCGTGGAAGTATATAGATCAGCGGTACAAAAACGGCAAATGCGAATACGTTATAAACTGAGGCAATACGCGCGCGGCGCTGCTCATCTTCGAAAGACGATCTCAGTAGCAGATACGCCAGATATATTAAAATTCCAACTGCAGCCCCATTGAGTTTCGGGTCGTTTGGCCAGGGATCTCCCCAAGTGAAATTGGCCCATATAGAGCCTGTAAGACACCCCAGAATACCATAGAACAAACCGGATTTTGCCAGTTCGCTAGCGATATCATCATGTTGTAATTTTCCGCTACGCAGGTACATCAGTGAATAAACCATGGAGCTGAACAGAAGGGTGGTCATAGCCAGCCACAGTGCAACGTGGAAATACGTGTTGCGGATACTTTCATTCAGTATAGGCAGGTGAGGCACGGGCCCCATAAATCCCATAACAGCTACATAGAGCAACAGTACTATGCACAGGACTTTCCACCACATTTTTTTCATTATCGTATTACTTTAATAGACATTCAAACTATAAAAAAGAACCTAGCTTCTCCACAGATAGGGGAAGAGAAGATAACTTAACGTGATCACGATGAGGTCAATAGCCAGCAGCGTGATGATCTCATCATAACTTACACTCCAATCCAGTCCATCCATTGCATTTTTTGCAAGCCTGATGGTCATCAGCAGCATGGGCAGGATGATAGGGAAACTTAATACGGCCATCAATGTAGCACTGTTATCCGCCTTAGAAGCAATACCTGCAACCAGCGTGAGCACAGATGAGAAACCGATTGCCGCTAAAACAATACAAATCGTGTACAGTCCCAAATCGCCGACCTGATTTCCCATGACAAAAGCATAGAAAATGAATCCAACGCCTGACAAAAAGAGCATCACAATGGAATTGTAAATGATCTTGGATACAATAATTGCCTGCGGACTACACAAACTGTAATAGTAAATCA
>DASYHR010000948.1:0-5290 GCA_035998385.1 Dyadobacter sp.
GTAAATCATTTGAATACGTCCTTTGAGTTGAGAAGATTTAAAAAAATGATTAGTCAATGCTGCGATCGGGGCATTCAGAGAATAGACAAGAAGGAATTTTGCGTAGACTTCACGATTCGGAGCGGCTTCGTCGGCCAGGTATTCGTGAACTTCCTGTAAGGAATGCTTATAACCTTTGAGAACCGGATTAAACCAGAAAATCATGCTCAGGATTTCGACAAAAAGTATATCGTAACTGTGTCTTTGGGCAGTGTGTACCATTTCGTGTCTGAGGATAGCATCAAAATGAAGCTCGTAGTCATTCCGGTTAACCACAATCCACTGCAGAAATGAAAACGATCCTACTTCGTTAGAATCGATCAGAACAACTTTACAATCTTCCAGTTCAATAATTTCTCCGGCTTTAATGTATTGCGATAGTTGCCGGATATGATTGAAGAATACCAAAGCCCTGCGACAAACGGCCAGAACGTAGAAAAAGATGAAAGCATTGAGCCAGGTAAAAACAGAAACTTGCTCAGGTTGGTAATTTGTGACAGAATAGGTCGCTGCACTTACTGTGTAGATAACAGGCATTTCCGGTGCTGACTCGGGATATACTACAAAAGGGAGCAGGAAAGATGCCAGTAACGACCCGAGTAGATATACTCTGTTCCAAACGAAGAAGGTTTGCCTGCGCAGGAACAGCTGGTAACAAGCGTAGAACAGAATCCAGAATAAACTTACTTTTCCGATATACAACAAGATTTCCATGGCTGACAGTTTTTATTTTTCGTCTTTATGCTCGTTGATCAATTTCATGATTTCATCCAGTTCACGCGACTTTAGGTCATTTTCTTTCACAAAAAACGAAACGAGGTTAGGCAATGAGTTCCCAAAGTAGTTGCTCATCAGGTTTTGTACTTCGAAACGTTTGTACTCCTCTTCCGTAATCAGCGGATAATACTCATGTGTTTTTCCATAAGCTGTGTAACCAACCACTTCCTTTTTTTCGAGAATACGGATAATGGTAGAAACCGTATTGTAAGCAGGCTTGGGCTCAGGCATTTCAGCAAGAATATCTTTGACAAAGGCTTTTTTGAGTTGCCAGAGAATTCTCATGATCTCTTCTTCGGCTCTGGTAAGTGTTCTTATTTCCATGATGTTGATATGGTATTAAATGAAGACTTGTTTGGATATGTAAATGTAAGACTATTTTTTTAGTTTCAAAACTATTTTATTAGTTATTATGTATGAAGAGAAGGGCGCCAGGGGCAGATAGGGCATGGGATAGGGGCAAAGGGCATGGGGCATGGGGCATGTGAGGGGAGTATTTGGTTACCTATGCCCTAAACCCATTTCCCTATGCACAAAAAAAGGCATAGAGCCAAGAGCCATGCCCTTACCTCTATGCCCTATGCATGTAACCCCAAGCCCTATGCCTGAAGTATGCTCTTATTCTACAATGCTCAATTTAACAGTATTGGTTTTGCGGTGTTTTGAAACCGGCATGCTCAACGTGTTAATAAATACATCACCTTTCTGCAACTCACCTTTTTCCAGAAGGAAAGTCTTGATGTCTTCAATCAGATCGTCAGTGGTAACACCCTGATCGCGATCGTAGAAAAATACTTTTGTTCCCCAGTATAACGCAAGTTGGTTCATCAATACTTTGTTTGAAGTGAAGATCAGCAAACCTGCTTTTGGACGGTGGTGAGAAAGACGGAATGACGTATATCCAGAACGCGTGATTCCTATGATAGCCGCAGCATGTGTATCACGCGCAAGACGGCATGCACTCATTACTACGTTGTCGTTCAGCTTATCAGCGCCAGGGCTTTCGTTTACAAATGCGTGGTATTTGAAATATACGCTGTCTGTAGTAGTTTCGATTTTTTCGATCGTACGGCTCATGCTTTCCACGGCCAATATCGGATATTTTCCTGAAGCAGTTTCCGCACTTAGCATTACGGCATCAGCACCATCTAATACAGAGTTGGCTACGTCGCTCAATTCGGCACGTGTGGCACGTGGACTTTCGATCATACTTTCCAGCATCTGAGTTGCAACGATAACAGGTTTACCTGCTTTGTTACATTTCTCAACGATCATTTTCTGGATCATAGGAACCTCTTCAGCAGGAAGCTCAACCCCAAGATCTCCACGGGCAACCATGATCGCATCCGATGCTTCGATGATTTCATCGATATTCGAGATGGCTTCAGGTTTCTCGATTTTAGCGATAAGACGAGCAGATTTCCCTTTGTTCTGGATATATTCCTTCACTTTAAGAACTTCCGATGCAGTTCTTACAAACGAAAGAGCTACCCATTCAACGTCATGCTCAAGGCCAAAGTCAAGATCTTCATAATCTTTAGCCGTTACAGATGGCATAGAAACTCTTGTATTTGGCAGGTTCACACCTTTCTTAGACTTCAGATATCCGCCATAGATTACTTCTGTAACTACGTCGGTACCATCCATGCCGGTAACCAATACTTCCAGTTTACCATCGTCCATCAAAACGCGGTCTCCGATTTTTACATCGTTATACATACCGTCGTAAGGAGTGCTTACTTTTTCAGCAGTTCCTAATACTTCGGTATTAGACAGAATCAGTTTATTACCAGCTTCGATCAGTACGCCGTCTTTTTCAGCAACCAGACCGATGCGGATTTTTGGTCCCTGTAAATCCTGCAGAATTGCAAGATTGTACCCGAACTCTTCATTTATTTCACGAATTGTAGTAAGTCTGGCCAAATGATCGGCATGTGTGCCATGAGAAAAATTGAGGCGAAATACGTTAACTCCGGCTTTGGCCAATGCGAGAAGCATTTCTTTGCTTTCTGACGTAGGACCGACGGTAGCAACGATTTTGGTTTTCTTGGAAGACATAGATTAATTAGCAGTATGGAATAAATTTACTTTATATACAATCCACGTCGATGACGATATGGATACTTTTTAATGTTTTATCGGAGAGCACGTCAATCACTTTTTCCTGTACGAATGACTTTGCCGCCCTAAAATTAATCTTTTCTCGCTCAATTTTAATGAGAATGTCGAACAAAAACTGATTTCGCACCCTTTCGACCAGAGGAGGCTGTGGTCCCAGCACTCTGCCGGTTCCCAAATTTTCCACCAGTTTGCCTGCCAATGTATCCGCTGCCCTTCGCGCTGTGGTGGCATCCAGATGTTTAACAGTGATTTTGATCAGGCGCGTATAGGGCGGATAGTGGAATTTTTCACGCTCTGGTAATTCAGCATTATACATGCCAATATAATCTCCATTGACCACAAAATCGAGTAACTTTTGTGCAGGATTGGCAGTTTGAATCAGGACTTTACCTGGTTTGTCCGCCCGCCGTCCGGCTCTCCCGCTTACCTGTGTCAGCATTTGAAATGCACGTTCTGAAGCACGGAATTCCGGAAAGTGAATCATGCGGTCGGCATCGAAAATGCCTACAATACTCACATTGTCAAAATCAAGTCCTTTGCTGACCATCTGCGTTCCGACCAATATATCAATTCCGCCATCTTCAAATTCCTGAATGATCTGCTGATATGCATTTTTGGCACGGGTTGTATCCAGGTCCATGCGTTGTACACGTGCAGCCGGAAGCAACAAGTTAAGTTCTTCTTCAATTTTTTCAGTTCCAAATCCCATCGTTTTTACTTTGGGTGACCCACAGCTGGGGCAAATACGGGGAACTTCCTCTTTGTGTCCACAATAATGGCAGCGCAGTTCGCCTACTTTCATATGATAAGTAAGGCTTACATCGCAGTTCGAACATTCAGAAATCCAGTTGCATTCTTCACACTGCAGGTAGGGAGAGTAGCCCCGTCTGTTCTGAAAAAGAATTGTCTGCTCTTTATTCCGGATATTATTTTCAAGGTTTTCAATCAAAACAGAAGAAAATTCATTCTTCATTTTTTTTGATTTTTTCTCCTTTTTGATGTCAATCAGTTCAAATGTTGGCAACGCCGCATTTCCGAATCTTTCGGTCATTTGCACCAACCCGTATCTCCCTTGTTGTGCATGAAAATAACTTTCCATGGAGGGGGTGGCCGATCCTAAAAGTACTTTCCCCTTATGCATATAGGCCATTACGATGGCTACATCGCGCGCATTATAACGGGGGGCGGGGTCATGCTGTTTGTAAGAAGTTTCGTGCTCCTCATCCACAATGATCAGTCCAAGGTTATCAAAAGGGAGGAATATGGCGGAGCGAACGCCTACCACAAACTGGAATTTGCCATCCAGAATGCCTTTCCATACCTCCACACGTTCATTGTCTGAGAATTTGGAATGGTATATACCCATCACATCGCCAAACACTTTTCTTAACCGGGCCACGATCTGCGTGGTGAGCGCAATTTCAGGTAAAAGGAATAACACCTGAGATCCACTTTCAAGTGCCTGTTTAATCAGTTCAATATATACTTCCGTTTTTCCGCTACCCGTAATACCGTGAAGCAGTACCACTTCCTTATCAGCAAAGTGTCCATAAATCTGGCTGGATGCTTTTTGCTGGGACTCTGTTAATTTTATCTCAACTGAAGTGCCAATTGGAATATCATCGAAGCGTGAAACGAAAATCTCGAATTGTTCAAAAACACCCTTTTTAATCAAAGTTTGTAAAGCTGAATCGGATAAACCGTCATCCTGCGCAAAAATGGATTTATCCAGCCCTTTCAAATTCAGATCCGGATTGTTATAGACCGGTACATGGGTGAGATAGCGGAGAACGATTTCCTGCTGTTTGGGAACCTTGTCGAGCGATGATGTTAATTGTACGAGCGCATTATTATCAAGGAATCCTGCTGTAAGTCGTACCTTTTTCGCCACTTTGGGCTTATATTTTTCTTTGACTTCTTCAAACAGAATAACAGCTCTTTTCCCCACGAGCGATTTGATCAGTGAAGTTATATTGTTTTTCTGTACGAGACGTTCAATTTCTTCGTAGGATAATGTCTGATGCTTTTTGATTTCATCCACTACCACATGTTCCAGATCTGTAAGCAGGTCGTAGTAGTCAAACTCAGGATTAAACTGGATCCGCGATTGACTCGTAATTTTCAATCCTGCCGGTAGCGCTACATTAAGCACCTCACCAATATTGCAGAGATAGTAATCTGCGACCCAGTTGAAAAGTTCGAGCTGGCGGTTGGTCAGAATAGGTTGCTCATCCAGTAATTCAAGAATATACTTGGCCTGGTACTTTACCGGAGGTGTGGTGTGCAAATGCGCCACAGCGGCAGTAAGTACTCTTTTTTGACCAAACTGAACAATTACGCGTGCACCGACTTT
>DASYHR010000187.1:0-2732 GCA_035998385.1 Dyadobacter sp.
AAGGCAATTCTAATAAATAATTGTTAATGGCTGTTAATACGTGGAATGCCTGTGAAAGTTACTGATTACTTGTAATTTTTCTGAAAATATCCTCTAACGATTCACCGGATTGGCGTAATGTATCGAGTGAACTGTCGCTCACAACTTTACCCCTGTTGATAATGATTACCCTGTCACACAGGGCTTCAACTTCCTGCATAATGTGCGTCGAGAATAGCACGGTTTTGTTACTGCCGGCAGTCCTGATCAGTTCACGGATTTCAAGGATCTGATTGGGGTCGAGCCCGGTTGTGGGCTCATCCAGTATCAGCACTTCAGGATCATGTAAAAACGATTGCGCAAGACCAACACGTTGCCGGTAGCCTTTCGAAAGTTGTCCTATTTTTTTGTGTTGTTCCACTTCAAGCCCGCACATAGCAATCATCTCGCTCACCCGTGTTTTCAGCGTCGCTCCTTGGATGCCGTATAACATTCCGGAAAATTGAAGAAATTCCTTTACATACATATCCAGATAGAGCGGATTGTGCTCAGGCAGGTAGCCAATCGCTCTTCTGGCGGGCATGGGTTGGGTGTGAACGTCGAAGTTTGAAACCATGGCATTGCCCGACGTAGCTTTCAGATAACCGGTGAGGATTTTCATCGTCGTTGATTTCCCTGCTCCGTTGGGACCAAGGAAACCAACGATTTCTCCCGGTTTCAGGTTGAAAGAAATGTTGTCGATTGCACGTTGTGTGCCGTATGTTTTGGAAAGGTTCGTAACCTGAATTGACATGAAGCAAAAAGATAGATTCTATGTTGATGCAACAGCATCAGTATTTTAAACTTTCAAAAATAACTTATTTCTGTATAGAAGGTACATAAATGCCCACTGTACTCCGATAAATGCAATGACTTCACCCACAGCAGCAACAGGTTCGGGGAATAGATGAAGTATCCCGCCAAACAGGGCATGGGCGGTATATCCGAAGCTGATGTATTCTCCTACCATGTAAATTACAATCGAATTCATCCCGATGACTACGAAAAAGAACGTCCACTTGCGGTATTGTAATACATCAATAATCCAATAAAACAGAGCAAGCAGTAAGGTACTGAAGCCTCCCGCGCACAACACGAATGAGCTTGTCCATAAGTTTTTGTTGATAGGGAAAAATACATCCCACACCAGGGATAGAAGCAAACTGACCACTCCCGCAAAGATGAGGTAGATCACTTTGCTGTTGGCAGAAATTTTTTCTTCACTGGTACGAAGCAATTCGCCTGCAAAAATTCCCATTAATCCGGTGGCAACGGCTGGAATCGTGGAAATCAGACCTTCGGGATCATGAATGGTTTTATGTAAATGTCCCGGAATCAGAAGTCTGTCGAAGTAGCTGGCAGGGTTACATTCCATCGTGAGTAACCCGGCTCCGCAGCCCGGTACGGGAAACCATATCATAAATGCATAATAGCCGATCAGTAGAGACCCGAACCATATCCACCGTGCTTTTTTGTCCGTATATAAATAAATGATCTGTGCAAACATACCTGCCAGACCTATCCGCGCAAGCACACTCGGATAACGCATATCGGCCCATGCTGTGTGGAAAATGCCGTTGTTATAAATGATTCCCAACAGCACCAGAATAATACCTCTCTGAATGACCTTTCGAATGAGTTCCGAAGGAGGGACTCCTTTTTCGAGGCGGCTTCCCAATGAAAATGGTGTAGATACACCCGCCATAAACAGGAAAGTAGGGAAGATGAGGTCATAAGCCCGGAACCCATTCCAGTCGGGGTGGCTAAATTGGTGTGCCATAAAAATAGCCCACGACCAGCCTGTTACCTTGGCAAGCACTGCAAATATTTCTTCGCCTCCGGCAATCCAGAACATGTCAAAACCACGAAGCGTATCCAGAGAGAGGAGCCTGTGCGAAGCAGATTTTTCTTTCATTGTAAATGGTAAAGGTATAGGGAAATAAAATTTGGGTCAAAGGGTGATTTGTGAAATAATCAGGTAATACAAGTACCGGAAAGTTTCATAGAAATACTATCAAACGCGGAAGGCAAAATTACATTTATTTGAATAAGTATATATTTCTGTTTTTAAACGAAAATCCGGAAGTGATGTTTCCGGCGGGATATATACTAATTCTGATCGCTTTCGTTATTAGCCTCGAATTAACTCACCCAAAACATTTTGCCCCATGAAAAAGATTTTGATGCTGTCTCTGATCATTTCAGGACTTTGGGTATCAGGCTGTGCAACATCCAATACGACATCTTCGCGCGACGATTCGGAACGTTATGAAGAGACTGTAGCCAACCCGCGCCTCAACAATAAAAGACTTGAAAAGAACCTGACGAAGTTCAGGGATGAACTAAATCTTTCCAACCGGCAGGAAAAACAATTGAGAAAGATTGACAAGCGATATGCTCGTCTGGATCGACGTTTGTCCAGAAAAGAAAATTCAAAAAAACGTGATCACCGTGCTTTGGCTGAACAAAAACGGCTGGATATGCTGGAGGTGTTGACAAATGAACAACAGCAAAAGCTGGAAGCACTCGTGAAAAAGGGACGTTTCAGCTTCGACCAGTTGTTTGGAAAGTAATAGCTGGACATCATATCTATATAAACAGAAGAGGTTTCGCCGTTCGACAAAACCTCTTCTGTTTATACAAAACCTAATTTTTATTTTAACCCTTCAATCCAGGCTTCCACCGTGGGACCGGTTATATCAAAAAGCAGCCCT
>DASYHR010000968.1:0-3165 GCA_035998385.1 Dyadobacter sp.
ACCGCGATCAGGCTTTTTCGTTATACGATGGTGCAGTAACCGGTATAGCACGTTTGACCCTGCCCTTCCTGCGGCAGCTTCAAAGTTTCAATCCCGAAATCAGTAGCATCAAATGGACTACGTGGAGCGCCAGACTCATAGACCGCACGTTTTTGAATAGTCTATCGTGGGAGCAGTGGCAGGAACAGATCGTTTTTATACAAAAAAACATCACAGACGACGTCATCGCTGCGTCTTTCAGGGATTGGCCGGCTGAAGCAAAAAAAATGCGTTACGAAGCAGTTTCTGCAAGTATAAAAGCTAGAAGAGACGATCTGATGAAGATTGCCAGACAACACTACGAATTCGTGAGTCGCTCTGTGAATGTGATAGGGACTGAGGAAAAAGAACGTTTTTTGGTAGAGCGGCTGGATAATGGTCAGGCCAGTGTGACAGTTTTCGAAACAGGCAAAAACGGAAAGTTGAAGAAACAAACTTACCACCGCATTTTCGAGGCAAATGTTACCAAAGCGATCAACCTGTACGGAAATGGTGACGATGATGAATTTATCATCCGGGGTGTTGTGTCGACGGGAATTAAGGTCCGTGCAGTGGGTGGTTTGGGAAAAGATGTATTTTCTGACAGTTCAATTGTCCGCCATGGCAGTAAAAAGACGATTATATACGACGATCTGAAAAAGAATACGGTTACAGCAGGCTCCGAAATGCGAGACAAACGTTCATCAAGTTACCGTTACAATATTTATGACCGTCGCAGTAGTGATAGCAATTATGATATTACACTGCCGCTTCCTCTTCTCGGCTTCAACCCTGACGACGGATTGCTGCTTGGCGGAAGTGTTCACATGACAAAATATGGGTTTAAAAAAGAGCCATATGCTTCGGTGCAAACAATCGGCGGAAGTTATGCATTTCATACCCGGGCATTCAAACTGAACTATACCGGTGATTTCATAAACACGTTCAAAAATTTTGACTTTTATCTGGACACCTATTACCGCGGGCCGGGTTACGCCTTCAACTATGCAGGTATTGGAAACGAGACGGAGCGGCCGGTCGATGACCCGAATTACTATCGGGTACGTCAGCACGCTTTCTATCTTTTTCCTGCTGTCAAAAAACGGTTTGCCGGGAACAGCGGATTCATTGCATTGGGTCCTTATTTTGAAACCAATCGCCTGCAGAAAACGGCCGGGAGATTCATTACGTCTCCCGAAAATGGATTGGACGAGGAAATTTTCGGGACAAAATATTACACAGGAGCCCGATTGCTTTTCAATTTCAGTAGTGTTGATAATCTATTTGCCCCACACTCCGGCATCCGTTTTAACTCAGATCTTAACTGGACTACCAATCTGCAAACGCACTATCACTTTGCGGCATGGCGTGCCGGTTTCTCGCTGTATAAAGCGCTTGATGTCCGTGAGAACTTTATTCTGGCAAGTCAGGTCGGGACAGGAATCAATTTTGGAGGCGGTTATGAATTTTTTCAGATGCCCACGATTGGTGGTAAACAAGGCTTGAGAGGTTACCGCACGGAACGTTTTTACGGCAAGAGCAGCATCTGGCACGATACCGATTTACGCGTTCGCCTAGGAAGCAGTTACAATCCCACGCTCCCGCTTACCTATGGCGTTTTTGGTAGCTTCGATTATGGGCGGGTTTGGATGGACGACTATGACTCAGATAAGCTTCACCTTAATTACGGAGGCGGAATCTGGCTGGCACCTGTAGACATCCTCACATTGGCTGTGGGTGCATTTGTACCGGTTGAAAAAAAAGAAGAGAAACCCAGAATCGCTCTGCAGCTTGGTTTTTGGTTTTGATCGGGTCAATAAAATCTCTGTAAACCGTAACCTACATTCTTCCAACTACTTCATGCTGGAACTATGGGAAGAAGGCGCCTTATTGGATGTGCTTTAACGCCGTGACGTAGGCTACATCCCATTAGCGCAGGGCATGCTGACTGACAAATGAGAGAGTAACTTGATGAGTAGGTGCTACAAGTGTTTTGCGATATTGTCGGCGATAGCCTTCATGCCTTTATCAGACGGGTGCATACCTACATCTGCATCAAGGAAGAAACTTCTGGCAATTAGAGAAGTGTCCTTCGACATTTCACTGAAGTCGGCAAGTTCGTACTTTCTGTTACGGGCTACATTGCGGATCCTATAACTTGCTTCTTCATGACTCTTCCAAAAACTCGTCGTACAAATCACTTTTACCGGCCCACTTTTTGCGATCAGGTCTGTGATAAGTCGGTCGTAACGGTTTTCGTAATCGTTCAAGGTAAGTAGATTGGTATTCTCTGCAATACGCATAATAACCAGGTCGGGAGCAAAATCGGTAAAAGACTGTAACGAAGAAAAATCGTAGGTACGGTAATTCTGCTCAAAATTAACAGCGATCATCAGCCTTATATCCACAGCAGGATTCAGAGTTCTGAGCCTTGAAGAAATCTGATGCACGTAATCCTTGTCAGCCGAACTTGCTGCCATCCCCCATTTTCCAAACCATCCCAGTGCGGGAAGCGGATCATGGAGTGTGATACTATTACCAACTATCAATACCCGTTGGTAAAAAATGTGATACGAAGCTTTTGAAACAGGAGATACGATATTTTTGTATCGGGTTCTCCCCCACACACTCAGCGTATCAGTTACAGCGAAACATTCAGCAGGCTTCCAGCTTTTTCCCTCGTCCATACTAATCTCGTAAACACCCGGAGCTGGAAGGCTATCCGCATGAAGTACAACTTTGGATCCATAAGGAACTTTGCCAGACGAAAGCGAGAAAGCCGGTTGTGGCATCCTACTTATAAATATGCCAGGATCCGACAGCGCCACACTCGTGCAGGTATCAATACCGGCTTCTACCGGCTGAGGTTCATTCTTGCATTGCCAAAAGGAAACAAAAATTACGGAAATCAATAGTAATGCAACGCCTCTCAAATTCATCTTAAAGTGTTTTTAGCTTCAACGTGGGCTCTTCAACCAACTTCCACGAAAGCCAGCCAAGAGGTAAAGTTAGCAATAAAGAATATACGAACATTTCGGTGATAGAGATTGTCTGAGGCCAAAAGAACTGCACCAGCAACTGCTGAACCGGAAACGCATAAATGTAAAGGCCGTATGAGATATCTCCCATGTTACCGAATTTGTTGAG
>DASYHR010001055.1:0-4108 GCA_035998385.1 Dyadobacter sp.
GCTGAGCCTTTATGTTATTCTGATTCAGTGCCAGAGCAATGCCATCCTTGAACACTTTCTCAGCTCTTTCAGTATCATCCTGTGCAGCAAAAAAATCTGCTGCATGATAATACGTCGGCAGGTAGTCACTATGCTCTGTAAGCAGAATGGTAAAGAAGGCTTCTGCTTTTTCAGGTGATGATTTTAAGTATTCCAGTGCCAGTGCATATACATTAAATGGATCGGCAGGATCTTCCTCGTAAAAGGCCAACAGGTTAGTAAGAAGTGAATTGCTCATCAGAATTATTATGCTTGCATACTATTTTAGATTTTCATTTATTTGTGAAAGACATAAGTTATTTCCGGAATAAGTTAACCAGGTAACGCGCATATCATGAAAATACTTGTTTGTATTACCAACGTACCAGATACGACTGCTAAAATATCATTCACAGATAATGACACCAAACTTAATAAAAATGGTGTCCAATACATCATCGGACCCTATGACGATTATGCTTTGGCGCGTGGCGTCGAGCTAAAAGAACAAACCGGTGGGACGCTGACCGTGCTCCACGTAGGTGAAGCAGACGCAGATCCGCAGATCCGCAAAGCACTGGCAATCGGTGCAGATGACGCCATCCGTGTGAACGCAGATCCCCAGGACTCTTACTTTACCGCTGCACAAATCGCCCATATTGCCAAACAAAACAATTACGACCTGATCCTGATGGGCCGAGAATCCATCGATTTCAATAGTGGAGTTGTACATGGATTGGTAGGTGAAATGCTGGGCATGCCCTCCTATTCGCCCGTGATGAAGCTTGACCTGAACGGCAACACGGCTACCATCGCAAGGGAGATAGATGGAGGAAAAGAAATGCTGACCGCAACGCTTCCTTTGGTATTAGGATGCCAGGAGCCTATCGCGGAATGGAAAATACCGAACATGAGGGGAATCATGACAGCCCGCACAAAACCTTTACAGGTCGTGGAAGCAGTGGATCCGGAAGAGATGACAGCACCGGAAAAATTCACCTTGCCGGCTCCGAAGGGTGCTTGTAAAATGATTCCGGCCGAAGATGCGGCCAGTCTGATCAGATTGCTACAAACTGAAGCAAAGGTTTTGTAGACTCAGGTTCATTATTCACAATTCAAATTTGATTCATTATGTCAGTTCTCATATTTGTAGAGTTAGATAACGGAAATATCAAAAAAACCTCTCTGGAAGCGATCGCTTACGGTGCACGTGTTGCATCACAAACCAGTTCAACGGCAACAGTACTTGCTGTAGGAAAAGCGGAAGCATCAGAATTGGAAAAAGCAGGGATTTACGGAGCGTCAAAAGTGCTACATGTGTCTGATGAAAAATTGGAACATGAGAATGCTTTGGCTTATTCGGATGTATTATTTCAGGCTGCAACAAAAGAAGGAAGCAAAATCATTATCCTCTCCAAATCGGGATTGGGCGACGCAGTGGCAGCCCGTGCGGCAGCTAGGCTCAAGGCAGGCGTCGTGTCCGGTGTGACCGAACTTCCCCAAATCAACGGTTCTTTCAAGGTTACCAGAAGTATTTATACAGGAAAAGCATTCGCGACTACAGAAATTAAATCTGACGTAAAGGTATTGGTAATACGTAAAAATGCCATCGAAATTGATGAATCGGGTCTTTCCGGCTCGGCAGCGCCCGTAGAAACATTCCCGGTAACGTCGCGTGAATCTGATTTTCAGGCACAGGTGACCGACGTGGAAAAAGCAAGTTCGGAACTTTCATTGACCGAAGCGGATATTATCGTTTCCGGAGGAAGAGGTATGAAAGGTGCAGACCAGTGGCAGCCTTTGCTGGATCTGGCAAGCGCATTGGGAGCAGCAACTGGTTGCTCCAAACCTGTATCCGATCTTGACTGGCGTCCTCACCACGAGCACATCGGGCAGACGGGAATTAAGGTAGCGCCTAACCTTTATATAGCCTGCGGAATTTCCGGAGCTATACAGCACCTGGCCGGGGTAAACGGCTCCAAGTGTATTGTAGTCATTAATAAAGATCCGGAAGCACCGTTCTTCAAAGCTGCCGATTACGGAATAGTAGGAGATGTTTTCGAGATACTCCCTAAGCTTACTGAAGCCGCGAAAGCATTGCGCTGACGTCTCGAAAAGCTCATTCTGCGCGTATTTCGAAAGCTTTCTGAACTTTATCAGAAAATACAGGTACCCATAAACAGGCTATAATCAACATGTTACCGCCATTTGGTTAGCAGGTATCTGACCTACAGAATTACTTAACCCGTCAGGCATTTTTTTATGCACGACGGGTTTTTTACTTTTGCAAGCTTAAAGCCCGCGTTCTGTACAATAGATCAGGAACGGTTTGATCGACTATAATGTTAAGAAACTGAAATTCAATAGGATTCACCAACATTTACAGTCAATTTGTCAGATTTGAATCTGAAACGACAAGGGCAGGATCACCACAGCTGTTAACAAAAACTAGCGCTTGCGCATCAAAGTTTAAACGTGAAAAAAATAAAGTTAGAAATTCTGGGTCTTTCCCCAAGCCAGTCTCAGGCAGGCTCATTTGCATTGGTTCTTGGTGAAGAATTGGGTAATCGCAGGTTACCAATCATTATCGGTGTGTTTGAAGCGCAGGCAATTGCAGTGCAAATAGAGAATATCGTTCCCAACAGACCGATGACCCACGATTTGTTCAAGTCATTTGCAGATGGCATGAATTATACCCTGAAAGAAATTGTGATTTCCGATCTGAAAGAAGGAATTTTTTATGCAAAAATCGTTTGCAAGGATAACCTCAGAGAAATAGAGATTGATGCGCGTCCTTCTGACGCCATTGCCATTGGTCTTCGTTTCGATATTCCAATCTATACATATGAAGCGATTCTCTCGGAAGCGGGCATTATATCCAGCTCTACATCTGAGGACGATGAAGACGAAGATGAGGAACACGAAACTGTGAGAGAAACCGTATCGTCGAAGAGCGCAAAAGATCACTTACAGGACATGTCGTTTGAGGAACTGCAACGTATGCTTGACGATGCACTCGGCAAGGAAGATTATGAAAAAGCAGCCCAAATCCGCGACGAAATGGGACGCAGGAACTAGTAATGCCTGTTTAGTTAAAAATAGTTAAGCATTGTTTTTAGTAAGAATCCTTATTATTAAAATCGTACTTTTGCCAACATCGCAAACGGTTCAGAAATAACCGGATACCAAAATGCGAAATTTCACGCGCTTATGCCTAAAAAGAAGAAGATCGGTAGTTATCCCAATGCAATGATCGTAATGAGCCTTACGGCTGCATTATTTTTGATCGGCTTTTGCGGATTACTGGTAATACAATCTAAAAAACTGGTATCTATCATCCGCCAGAATATTGAAGTCAGGGTATTTCTTGACAAAGAAATTTCAAAGGCTGGGCAGGATTCTGTACTGACTATCATCAAGTCCAAGCCCTACGTACTGGTTTCTTCAGAGGTGACTCCAATCACTTTCTTTTCAAAAGAAGAAGCAGCCAAGGAGTTCATCGATGGTACAAAAGAAGACTTTTCCACTTTCTTAGGTGAAAATCCGTTGAGAGATTCCTACCGTGTCAAAATCGGCGAGGAGTATTTCGAAGAGGCAAAGCTACAGCAAATCAAAAAGGATCTTGAACAAATTTCCGGCACCTATGAAGTTGTATATCAGGAGGACCTGGCTGACAACATCAATCGGAATGTAACAAAAATCTATATCGTATTGGCCACCTTTGCGCTGATCATGCTGATTATCATCGTATTGCTGGTGAATAATACCATCAAACTCGCCATCTATTCTCAGCGTTTTCTCATTCGTAGTATGCAGCTCGTAGGCGCTACGAACGGCTTTATTCAACGCCCTTATATCTTGCGCGGTGCACTGCAGGGTCTTACAGGTGGAATTGTAGCGGGTGGATTGCTGATAGCTCTGCAACAAGTGGCTGTACGCAACGTAGAAGGTCTGGCGATGCTTCAGGAATACGACAAAATAGTAATACTGGTAGGTGTAGTTCTAGCCTTAGGTATATGTATTGGTATTGCCAGCACGTACCAGTCTCTGGCTCGCTATCTGCGGATGGCTTTGGACGATCTTTACTGAT